>JAZKYW010000098.1:0-6765 GCA_045612325.1 Candidatus Limiplasma sp.
CGAAGGTCAAACAACGACCTTCGGCTCGCTTGGCAGGGTCTTCGACCCTGCACCCGTCTCCGCTTCGCGGGGATGGGGCTTTTTTGCTTGTCTTTCTCCTTACCGCCGTTTTCTCTTTATTACCGCAGGAGCGGCTATCACCCATCCGCCTCCTGTTTCTGTACAGCTCTTGCTCCAAAAGAAATCTCCCCACCCTCCCGGTACACAAAAAAGCAGCCCCCAAAAGGGGCTGCTTTTTTGCTATGGGTTTCCAAAGGGGCTTAGTCCCTTTGGCGGGGTCCAGGGGCAGAGCCCCTGGTGGTTACAGTTCGGCCTTCAGCTCTTCTACCTTGTTGAGCTGTTCCCAGGGCAGCTGCACGTCGGTGCGGCCGAAGTGGCCGTAGGCAGCGGTCTGGCGGTAGATGGGACGGCGCAGGTCAAGGCTGCGGATGATGCCGTCGGGGCTCAGGTCAAAGTGACGGGCAACGATAGCGCCCAGCTCGTCATCACCCTTCACGCCGGTGCCGAAGGAGTTGATCTGCACGCTTACGGGCTGAGCCACGCCGATGGCGTAGGCCAGAGCCACTTCGCAGCGGCGGCACAGGCCGGCGGCAACGAGGTTCTTGGCAACGTGACGAGCAGCATAGCAAGCGGAACGGTCCACCTTGGAGGGGTCCTTGCCGCTGAAAGCGCCGCCGCCGTGACGGCCGTAGCCGCCGTAGGTGTCAACGATGATCTTACGGCCGGTCAGACCGGTATCACCGGCAGGGCCGCCCAGCACGAAACGGCCGGTGGGGTTGATGTAAACCTTGGTCTCATCCATCCACAGTTCAGCGGGGATGACAGCACGGATGACCTTTTCGAGGATCTCGTCATGGATCTCCTGCTGGGTCACGTTTTCGTTGTGCTGGGTGGAGATAACAACGGTGTCCACGGCAACGGGCACGCCGTCCTCGTAAACAACGGTCACCTGGCTCTTGCCGTCAGGACGCAGCCAGGGCAGCTCGCCGCTCTTGCGCAGCTGAGCCAGACGGAAGCTGAGCTTGTGGGCAAGGGAGATGGGCAGGGGCATCAGTTCTTCGGTCTCGTCACAGGCGAAGCCGAACATCATGCCCTGGTCGCCGGCGCCGGTGGAGCTTTCCTCGCCGTCGCGGGTCTCCAGAGCGTTGTCAACGCCCATCGCGATGTCGGGGCTCTGGGCGTGCACAGCAGTGAGCACGGCGCAGGAGTTGCCGTCAAAGCACATATCGCCGTGGTTGTAGCCGATGTCGCAAACGACCTGACGGGCGATCTCGTCGATCTTGATCTGAGCGGTGGTGGTGATCTCGCCCATTACCTGCACGATACCGGTAGTGGCACAGGTTTCACAGGCAACGCGGGCCTTGGGGTCCTGCGCAAGGATCGCGTCCAGCACAGCGTCGCTGATCTGGTCGCACAGCTTATCGGGATGTCCCTCAGTAACGGATTCACTGGTAAATACAGTACGCATTGTTGGGGTCTCTCCTTTTGTAATGTTGTACAACCGTGCAGACGGCGAAAATAAATTCGCGCCTGCGATGCCGCAGGCGCGATTCTGTATATGAATTCATTCATACCTTATCTGCCAGCGCATGCACGCTGCGGGATTTGCCACCATGCATTGCTGCCGGTTGGCGGGTTTCACAGGGCCCGTCCCTCAACCACTCTTTATAAGGTGTTCGGTTGTCGGGTCTATTATACAAACTGGTATACCAGTTTGTCAAGGGGTTTCCCGCTGTTTTTTCGACGAAAAAACCAAGGAATTTCAAGCGTTTGAGCGCATCACACGTCCTTGAGGTCAACGTCCCTGACGGCGTTGATGGCAGCCCACGGCACATGACAGTATCCGCCCGGATTTTTATCCAGATACTTCTGGTGATACTCCTCTGCGCTGTAGAAATGCTCCAATTCGCAGGCCTCTACGGCAAGGGGCTCCGCGTACTGCGTCTGCAGTTTGGCAAGCTCCGCACGGATGACAGGCACATCCTCCGCAAGGGTATGATACACGCCCGTGCGGTACTGATGACCCTCGTCCTCGCCCTGTTTGTCCACGCTGACAGGGTCGATGATGCGCCAAAACAGCCTGAGCAGCTTTTCAAGCGGCAGCACGGTCGGGTCGTACACCACGCGCACAGTTTCGGCGTGGTTGGTGTTTTCGTAGCGCACCTGCTTGTAGGTGGGATTGTGCGTGTCGCCGTTGGCAAAGCCTACTTCGGTTTCCAGCACGCCCTTGATGTTGGACAGATACTTCTCCGCGCCCCAGTAGCAGCCGCCCGCAAGATACACCGTGCGGCGGCCCGCCTGTGCATCCAGCCAGTCGACATGCGCTCGCAGACCGATTTCCATGGGGATGCAGGGCACGCGGATGCCTGCCTCGCGCAGCTTGGTCAGGTCATAGCTGCGCTGACAGAGGGTAACGTACGAGTCCGCATGCGCCTGCGCGTACTCCGCTTCGGGCGTGGATTCAATCACCGCAGGATGCCCGATGATGCGCCCGATGCACTCGAAATACTCGCGGTTTTCAATCACATTCGGCCCGCCGATGCAAAAAATCTGATGCACGGCCTTGGGCTTGTCAAGACAATCCAGCATGGTGAGCGCAAAATCCTTGGCATAGATGGGATGCAGCAGATATTTGCCGCCGCCCACAAGGCGCAGTGGCTTGTCCGCGCGCATGTGCGCAAGCAGACCTTCCTGCCGCATATGCTCGGGGAAGCACCCCAGCTGCGAGCCCGGACCAAACACGTGCCCGGGACGGAAAATCGTCCAATCCAGCTTTTCGCGGCCTTCGGCTGTGTCAAACAGCAGCTCCATGCGGCGCTTCTGCGCGCCGTAGCTGTCGTCCGTCATGTAATAGTCCGTTTCCTCGGTCTGCGGCACGCGCTTATGCTGCGGATGATACACCGAGTCGGTGGATACCACCACATACCGTTTCACAAACGGCGGCAGCACATCCAGCGCGATTTGGGCATGCGCGGGCTCGCGGCACAGGCAATCAAACGCTGCGTCCCACTTCATGTCCGCACTTTCCAGCGCAGCGCGCAGCCCTTCCGCATCATAGCGGTCAGCCTTGATCAAACGGACACCTTCGTCCATCTTACGCAAGCCGCGCGTGACCGCCCACACCTCATGTCCCGCAGCTACGGCCTCACGCGCCAGATGTCCGCTGATGAGTCCGCTGCCGCCAAGCAGTAACAGTTTCATATTGTACCTCCTTGGCAGGGGCTTCGCCCCTGCACCCCACAAGGGATTTCATCCCTTGACCCTTTACTGACCGCGCTTCGCACGGTCAGGGATATCGTGCGTTGGGTATTCAATCGAAGATGCAGTTTCTTTGTACGTCCCCCTCTGCCCGCGCAAAGCGCGGGCAGCCCATGGGTCAAGGGCGAAGCCCTTGCGGGGGTGGAGGGGGCAGCGCCCCCGCTTACGCCTTGCCCTTACGAAGGGCCTTCTCCAGCACAGGCAGGATGCCCAAAGCCATCAGCACAAAGCCGTAGTCGTTGGGATGGTTGCCGTCCACGGTAGCGCAATCGCCCGCAAAGGCGTCAAAGAACTCGCCGCCGTTGACGAAATAGACGTTTTGGTCGCCCTCTTCAAGGGCCTTGTGATAGGTTTTGAGGATGGCCTGCCTGCGCTCCTCCTGATAGGGGCCGATTTCACAGGCATTCGGGCCGATGGGCTGCGGCGGACGGGAAACGAAAATCACGGGCAAATCAGGCTGCGCCTTGCGGATGATGCGGAAGAAAGGCTCATGGGTCGCCAGCAGATGCTCGGTGGTGGGCGCGTTGTGGTCGTAGTCCATGACGAAGGCGCTCAGGTCCATGCCTGCGATGTATTCCGCCACTTCAGGCTCGCCCTTGCCGTTGCCGGAGAAGCCAAGGTTGATTTGTCCGCAATCCAGCGTGCGGCTGAGGATGGCTTCGTAGCTGGTGCCGGGGCGGGAGGCACATCCGCCCTGCGTGATGGAAGAGCCGTAGTAGGCAACGGGCTTGTAGGCGCGGGCAGGAGGCGCTTCGATGACGCTGTCGCGGTCAAAGCCCAGGCACAGCTTGTTCACGCCGCCGTAGAGAGGCATGTGCAGGGTAAAGGTGCGCATGCGGCTGTCGGGCAGGCGCACGATGGCATTGTAGCCCGTGGTGTGGTTGAAGGGCGGGATGAAGGTGCCTACGTAGTGCTCCTGCTGGTCCTCATCCTCGTCATCCGCCTTGGCGTACAGGTCAAAACCGCCGATGCCGCACACGGTCATATGAGGCATAAGGCAGATGGAACTCTGCACGGCATGCAGGCTCACATAGGAAGAATTGCTGCGGAAACGCACATGACCGCCTGCGGTGTGATGGTTGAGGTCGGCTACGCCGGGGCTGACGCGGTCCGCCAGCTCCTGCGGCATGCGGCGGTAATAGGGCTCCTTTTCCGTGGGAGTCAGCACGCCGCAAATTTCGAACGGCTCGTCGAGCACATCCATGAATACGGTTTTATCATCGCTAGTGTTGAGATTCAAAGCAAGGTTCTTGTCGATCTCACTGATTTTCATAACGTTTCTCCTTTCGTTTATGAAAGATGATTTTTGATAAAGGAAAAAATGATCTCCAAAAGCTGCATGCTCCAGAAATTGTCCTCATGCGGCGCATTGGTCACACGCACAAGGTCCGCCTGATAGCCATTCTCATTGAGCAGGTCATGCATATGCACGCTGTCCTCGTAGAGCACAACGGGGTCGGCATCGCCGTGCAGCAGCAGGAATGGCGGCAGGTCGCGCCCGGGCCTTATGTAATTGACGGGGCTGATGGCGGCAAGCCGCTTGCGGCCCTGTTCGTCAAGTCCTCCGCCGAGGGCCTCAAACAGCTTTTGCCCCTCCTGATTGGCGTACTGCTCAAAGGTCATTTTGAGCAGGTCTGTGGGCCCAAAGCAATCCACCACGCACTTGACGGCGGTGCTGAAGCCTGCGTGCTCCTCCGTTTCAAAGGCAGGGTCGTTGTCCGTCAGCCCCACCAGCAGCGCGGTGTTGCCGCCCGAGGACGTGCCCCACACGCCAACGCGCTCGGGGTCGATGTCGTAGGATGCGGCATTCTTGCGCAAAAAGCGGATGGCTGCCTTTACATCCTGCAAAAATGCGGGCGCAGGCGCCTGCCAGCAGGAGCGGTGCGTTACGCTGACTACCACAAAACCGCGCCGCGCCAGATGCGAAAGCTGCGGCACTTTCGAAAACTGGTTGGGTTTCTGCCACGCGCTGCCCTGAATGAACACCACCAGCGGAAAACCCTTGCCGCCGCTTGACCACTGGGGCTTCAAAAGCTGCAGGGGCAGCTCCTCACCGTTAACAGATGAAAAAACAATATTGGCCTTCAATTCCAGAAGGTCCTTGTATTCGGGGTTGTTGGGAATGACAGTAACAGCCATAAAAAGCCTCCTGCGGTGAATGGATGCATTTGTCAAACAAAGCGAATTTGTTTTATTATATCACACCGTTTTGAGAACCACAATTCTATCCTCCGCATCATTTGTGTTGTTACGAACATTGAAAACCGCCCGCCCCGTGTTCATACGGAGCGGGCGGTTGGGTTATTGATTCAGCGTCCAGCCGTGGTCGCCGTGATAGATCATCAGTTTGGTCATGCCGCCGTCGATACAGATGTTTTCGCCTGTGATAAAGCCTGCCTTGTCGCTTGCCAGAAACAGCGCCATCTGGGCGATATCCTGCGGATTGCCCACACGGCCTGCGGGCTGCTGCACTGCGTCCGCGCCTTCATAGACGGTGTAATCGGTATCGATCCATCCGGGAGAGATGGAATTGACGCGCACACGTCCCGCAAGGCTTGCCGCCAGCGCATGGGTCAGCGCCGCGATGCCGCCCTTGGCGGCGGTGTAGCTTTCCGTCTGCGGCTGACTCATGCGGTCGCGCGAGGAGGAGATATTGATGACGGACGCGCCTTTGGCAAAGTGGTTGTCAAACAGCTTGGTCAGGTAGAAAGGCGCGGTCACGCCCACCGAAAGCGCGTAGGTAAACTGCTCCCAAGTGCATTCATCCAGCCCGCGCATCACGGGCAGAGCGTTGTTGATGAGCACATCCACATGTCCGTATTTGGCGATCACCTCTGCCGCAAAAGCTTCCAGTACCTTGGGGTCGGCGATATCGCCCACATAATGGTCTCCCTGCGCTTTATCGATGACGCACACCGACGCGCCCTGCTTTTGAAATTCCTGCGCCATGCACAGGCCGATGCCGTGCGCGCCGCCCGTGATAACGACCACTTTATCCGTAAACATATCATGATCCTCCTTTGGGATAGCAAAAAACCCGGGCATGCGCCCGGGCAAAAATCAGTTGCGGAAGATGCAGCAGGTGAGCACGCCGTCGCTGTTCATGAACTGATAGCGGATGGCGTAAGGCAGGGTGTTCTCCATGGTGAGGTTGATATCGCCGCTGCCTACGGCTGCGTCAAAGCCCTTGTCGGCATAACCCATGCCAACATTCTGATGCACTTTGCGGTGCGTTACCAGCAGAGGCACCTGAATGGTGGTGATGTAGAAGGTGGTGTTCACCTGACAGGTGCCGCCGCCGTAGCCCATGGACGCCTTATCGCTGAGGATGGGCGCGGACATGTAGCCGGTTGCCTTCTGATAGGGGCCGATGGCCTCGTTCATGTTGAAGGTCTCGCCGGGCTGCAGCACATAGCCGGTCAGGAAGTCGGAGGAAAGATGCACGTTCCAGTTGCGGCCGTAGATGGCGGCATTGGTGACGCCAACGGGGAAGAAGGTGCTCATGAC
>JAZKYW010000099.1:0-1674 GCA_045612325.1 Candidatus Limiplasma sp.
TTGGTATGAATATCAAATTGCGCGTTGCAGCGGTCGAGGATGCGGCTGTAATCAATCAAACATATGGGTATTATATCGAGCATTCTCTGGCGAATTTTGGGGAGACAAACATCTCCGATATCGAGCGTGCGCAGGAGATAGAAACCCTTTTAAAGATGTATCCGTTCTTTGTTGCCGAGGATGAAAACGGACGTTTCCTCGGTTTTGCGTGTGCGGAGCCTTTCCGCGCCAAGAGCGGTTATCGCTATACGACAGAACTGACCATTTATCTGCACCCCGATACCCCCAAGGGTTGCGGCGTAGGCACGGCGCTTTATAAGCATGTGCTTTCCTGTCTCAAGGCACAGGGTTTCAGAATCGCTGTTGGCGTTTTGTATGCGCAAAACGAAGGCAGCCTTGCGCTGCATAAACATTTCGGTTTTGAGCAGGTGGGCAGTCTGCGCCGTTACTGTTACAAACAAAATCAATGGGTGGATGCCGTCATTCTTGAAAAGGTGCTCAATCCCTTTGACGAGCAGCCCGATGAGCTGATTCCTTTTTCCGAGTATCGCATTGGTGCGGAATTTTCCTGCAAGGCATAAGTTTTTCTATATTTTTGAACGCATTCATGGTATACTGAAAGCAGCGAATCGATGCGCGTATGGCGCATACAATCTAGGAGGAATTGAATATGGCCCGACTCAAAGTAGGTTTCGTTGGCTGCGGCGGCATCGCCAACGGCAAGCATCTTCCCGCTCTGAAGGCCCTTAACCGTGTTGACATCGTTGCTTTCTGCGATTTGATTTTGGAAAAGGCCGAAAAGGCTGCCAAGGAATACGGCACGCCCGACGCCAAAGTGTATACCGATTACAAAGAGCTGCTCAAGGATGAAAGCATCGACGTGATCTACGTCATGACCCCCAACCGCAGCCATGCGCCCATCTCCATCGACGCTATGAAGGCCGGCAAGCACGTTATGTGCGAAAAGCCCATGGCCAAGACCGCTGCCGAAGCCCGCGAAATGGTGAAAACCGCCAAAGAAACCGGCAAGAAGCTTACCATCGGCTATCAGCACCGCCACAAGACCGAGTCTCACTATGTAAAGAGCGTCATCGACCGCGGCGATCTGGGTGAGATCTATTACGCCAAGGCGCTGGCCATCCGCCGCCGCGGCACCCCCACCTGGGGCGTATTCCTCAACGAGTATGAACAGGGCGGCGGTCCGCTGATCGATATCGGCACCCACAGCCTTGACCTGACCCTCTACCTCATGAACAACTACAAGCCCCGCATGGTCGTTGGCACCAGCTACAAAAAGGTAGAAGGCGCCGATCAGGGCAACCCCTGGGGCGGCTGGCCCAAAGACCAGAACACCACGCTGGAAGACGCCGCCTTTGGCTTCATCGTGATGGAAAACGGCGCGACCATCACGCTGGACGCTACCTGGGCGCTCAACACCGACAATCCCATTCCCGAAGGCAGCTGCGACCTGTGCGGCAGCAAGGCCGGCGCGTCCATCCGTCCCAATGAAGTGATCATCAACAAGGGCGAGTTCGGTCGTCTGGTCACCTCCAGCCCTGACCTCAGCGCCGGCGGCGTCGCTTTCTACGACGGAGTGAAGGAAACCCCTGCCATCACCGAACAGCGCCGCTGGATGGACGCTCTCGAAAACGATACCGATCCCGTCGTTCTGCC
>JAZKYW010000100.1:0-4799 GCA_045612325.1 Candidatus Limiplasma sp.
AACATGTGCAACAAGAAGTCCGGTCTGCTGGGCATCTCCGGCCTGTCTTCCGACATGCGCGATATCGACAAGGCTGCTGACGAAGGCAACGAGCGCGCTGCTCTGGCCCGCGACATGCTGCACTACGGCATCAAGAAGTACATCGGTTCCTACGCGGCTGCCATGGGCGGCGTGGACGTGATCGTCTTCACTGCCGGCATCGGCGAAAACGGCGCTGAGCTGCGCGAGTCCGTCATGAGCGGCTTTGAGTTCATGGGCGCCAAGCTGGACCACGACAAGAACATCGAAGGCAACCGCAAGGAATCCGTTGTTTCTGCCGATGACAGCAAGGTCAAGATCGTTGTTATCCCCACCGATGAGGAGATCGTTATCGCTCGCGATACCCTGTGCATCGTGACCGGTCAGCCCATCGAATAATCTTTGGTAAACATCTTCGGCGCGGGTGTTGTGCATCCGCGCCGAATTTTGCCCTCGCGGCGTTTTTCAGGAGGTTTCTGCATGTTTCTTGATGTAACCAAAGCGTTTGTACGCCCGATGGAGGATTTTCCCTTCGAGGTGGAAGTGGCGCTTGAAAAGCAGGATATCAACGGCGATGAAGTAACGTTTGATCCTGTCAAGATCAGCGGCGTTTTTTCCATGATCGATGATATCGTTACGCTCAGCGGCGATCTTTCCACCGTAGCCTATGCGCCCTGCGCACTGTGCATGGAGACGGCTTCTGCACAGATCAACGTATCCTTCAGCGAAACGTTCCGCAAGGATGCCGATGAGGAAGAGGACGGCTGTTTCCGTTACGATAACAAGCTGCTGCCTCTGGAGCGTATGACTCTTACGCTGGTGCTGCTCAATATGCCGATGCGTTTTCAGTGCGCTCATGACTGCACGGGCGGCGCAGGCCTTACCGCGTGGGATGAGCAGAAAACCGTGTGGGCAGAAGAGGATGACGGCGAAGCGCAGGGCACTTACCGTCCCTTCGAAGGCCTTGCTGAACTGCTTGGCGGAAACGAAGAAAATCCTCAGTAAAATAGCATGAATGTGACTGTCAAACGCGAAAAAAGTGTTGACAAAGTGATGCATTCATCATATAATACAAATTGGTCACGCTGTGATGATGGTATGCGTATGCAGTCACTCAATACAGCTGTGAAACAAGCAATGAATTTGCTGACTGGCCGGGACAGATGCGGAAGGCGGTTGCATTTGCAGCACGTTTGCTACAGTTCTCCCCGGAGACAGGTTCGCGCAAGCGGACGATTTTTGAAGCCCGTTTCGTTACGGGTAACAGAATGAGGAGGTGTAACCATGGCTCTTCCCAAGGGAAAAGTGTCCAAGGCCCGTGGCCGTAAGCGTCGCGCCAACTGGAAGCTCGAGCTGCCCGGCATCGTCGAGTGCCCCCAGTGCCACGAAAAGAAGCTGGCCCACCGCGTTTGCAAGAACTGCGGTTATTACAACGGCGTTCAGGTCATCGATATGACCGAGAAGGAGAATGCGTAAGTTCGCTTTCTTCGCGATACGATGAGGCTGCTTGACGGATTCAGGCGGCCTCATCGTTTAAGCTCGCTGAACAGGAGGAGTACGTTTTCCTGCTGCCCAAGAGAGAACCGTTCATCGGCTGCAAGACGGTTTGGCAATGCAAAAAACGGAAGGTCGCCTGGGAGAGCGCAGGGTGAAGCGGGGGATTCCCGTTAGCTTTGCCGTGTGCGCACGTTACAGCGCATGGAGGCGGCTGTTATCAGCCGTAAATGAAGGTGGTACCACGGAGCTTCTCCGTCCTTTTGAGGATGTGAGGGCTTTTTATTTTTATATCCGAACGGAAAGAGGTAACAAAACATGCTCGATATCAAATTCCTTCGCGAAAATCCTGACGTAGTGCGTCAGAACATCAAGAACAAGTTCCAGGATCACAAGCTGCCCATGGTTGACGAAGTGATCGAGCTGGACGCCCAGAACCGCGCCTACATCCTTGAGGCCGACACTCTGCGCGCCAACCGTAACAAGCTGTCCAAGATGATCGGCGGCCTGATGGCCAAGGGTCAGAAGGAAGAAGCTGAAAAGGTAAAGCAGCAGGTCAACGAGCAGTCCGCCCGTCTGGCTGAGTGCGAAGCCAAGGAAGCTGAACTGGCTGAAAAGATCAAGCAGATCATGATGAAGATCCCCAACATCATCGATCCCTCCGTGCCGATCGGCAAGGATGACAGCGAGAACGTTGAGATCCAGAAGTACGGCGAGCCCGCTGTACCCGCTTTCGATGTGCCTTATCACACCGATATCATGGAGCGCTTCTGCGGCATCGATCTGGATTCCGCCCGCCGTGTTGCCGGCAACGGTTTCTACTACCTGATGGGTGATATCGCCCGTCTGCACTCCGCCGTCATCTCCTATGCCCGTGATTTCATGATCGAGCGCGGCTTCACTTACTGCATTCCTCCCTTCATGATCCGTTCCGATGTTGTGACCGGCGTTATGAGCTTCGCTGAGATGGAAGCCATGATGTACAAGATCGAAGGCGAGGACCTGTACCTGATCGGCACTTCCGAGCACTCCATGATCGGTAAGTTCATCGACCAGATCATCCCCGGCGAACAGCTGCCCCAGACCCTGACCAGCTATTCTCCCTGCTTCCGCAAGGAGAAGGGCGCTCACGGCATCGAGGAGCGCGGCGTATACCGCATCCACCAGTTCGAGAAGCAGGAAATGATCGTTGTCTGCAAGCCTGAAGATTCCATGATGTGGTATGACAAGCTGTGGCAGAACACCGTTGACCTGTTCCGCTCTCTGGATATCCCCGTACGCACCCTCGAGTGCTGCTCCGGCGACCTTGCCGACCTGAAGGTGAAGTCCTGTGACGTTGAAGCCTGGTCTCCCCGTCAGAAGAAGTACTTCGAAGTTGGCAGCTGCTCCAACCTGGGCGATGCTCAGGCCCGCCGTCTGCGCATCCGCGTAAACGACAACGGCAAGAAGTACCGTGCTCACACCCACAACAACACCGTTGTGGCTCCGCCCCGCATGCTGATCGCCTTCCTTGAGAACAACCTGTGCGAGGACGGCTCCGTCAAGATTCCTGTCGCTCTGCGTCCCTACATGGGCGGCAAGGAAGTGCTGGTCCCCACCAAGTAACGGTCTCTCAGGCTATAGAGAGGAGGTGCTTGTTTGAACCTGCAAAAGATCACGGACAAGCTGAGTATTCCCGGCTTGATTCTTCTTGTGCTGGGTGCTGTCGCAGCCACACAGGCTGAACGCATTTTCAAAAACGGGCGCCTCCGTATGATTGCCCGGTTCGCAGGGCTGGTTTCAGCCCTGCTGGGGGCAGCCATCCTGCTGGATGTCTTTCCCGGACTATAACCATTTACCGTACAGGGAGTGAATACAATGGAATTCGAAATGGAAAAAGTATATAACCCTCAAGCCATTGAGGGAAAACTGTATCAGATGTGGGAGGAGAGCGGCGCTTTCATCGCCAAGCGTGAGGAAGGCAAGAAGCCCTTTACCATCGTAATGCCCCCGCCCAACATCACCGGTCAGCTGCACATGGGCCACGCAATGGACTGCACCCTGCAGGATGCGCCCATCCGCTATCACCGCATGAAGGGCGACCCCACTCTGTGGCTGCCCGGCACTGACCACGCCGCCATCGCTACCGAGGTAAAAATCGTAGAAGCCATGGCTAAGGAAGGCCTGACCAAGGAAAGCCTGGGCCGCGAGAAGTTCCTCGAGCGTGCCTGGGAGTGGAAGAAGGAGTACGGCGGCCGTATCGTTAACCAGCAGCGCCGCATGGGCGTAAGCTGCGACTGGAGCCGTGAACGCTTCACCATGGACGAAGGCTGCTCCAAGGCCGTGCGTGAGACCTTCTGCCGTCTGTATGAAAAGAACCTGATCTATCGCGGCAACCGCCTTGTCAACTGGTGCCCCGATTGTCAGTCCGCCATTTCCGACGCTGAAGTAGAGCACAAGGAGATGGACGGCAACTTCTGGCATCTGCTCTATCCTGTAAAGGAAACGGGTGAAATGCTGGAGCTGGCGACTACCCGCCCCGAAACCATGCTGGGCGATACCGCCGTTGCCATCAACCCCAATGACCCCCGCTATGCTCACCTGCATGGCTGCCACGTTGTGCTGCCCCTCATCAACAAGGAAATTCCGATCGTGTGCGACGAGCACGCCGATATGGAAAAGGGCACCGGCGTTGTAAAGATCACTCCCGCTCATGACCCCAACGACTACGAAGTTGGTCAGCGTCATGATCTGCCCCTCGTTCGCGTATTCACTTATGATGGCTTCATGACCGGCGCTGCCGACAAGGCTGCTGCCGATGAACTGCTGGCTTCCGGCAAGGCCACCAAGAACGAGCCCGAGGTACTGGACTGCGGCAAGTATGCCGGCATGACCACTGCCGATGCCCGCAAGGCCATCGTTGCCGACCTGACCGAGCTGGGTCTGCTGAAGGAAGTAGAGCCTATCAAGCACGAGGTTGGCGTTTGCTACCGTCACTCCAAGACCGTTATCGAGCCCATGGTTTCCAAACAGTGGTTCGTTGATATGAAGCCCCTGGCCAAGCCCGCTATCGAGGCTGTTACCAGCGGCAAGACCCAGTTCGTGCCCGAGCGCTTTACCAAGCAGTACATGAACTGGATGGAAAACATCCGCGACTGGTGCATCAGCCGTCAGCTGTGGTGGGGTCACCGCATCCCCGCCTGGTACTGCGACGAGTGCGGCGAGACGGTAGTGAGCAAAGAGGCCCCCTCTGTCTGCCATAAGTGCGGCAGTGTCCACCTGGCTCAGGATCCCGACACCCTGGATAC
>JAZKYW010000101.1:0-3306 GCA_045612325.1 Candidatus Limiplasma sp.
GAAACAAATGATCTCGATTTTCTCGGCATGATGCAAATGCTCAAAGCGTGTGGAAACAGGCGTGCCGTCTGTCGTTACGATTTCCTGCGGCTTTTCAGAGGGCTCGCCGACCAAAATACTTTCGATTGCCTTCTGAAAACGGAAACACTCCGCACCAAGACGGCTTACATCAAGCGCCTGCTTTAATTGCTTGTAATCCTCTTCGGCAAAAAGCTTACTTTCTTTTAGTTTTTCATAAAGAGAACTGCGTTTGTTATGCGTGGCATCGTCGTTAAGCACGTGCTTCAAATCGGCCCTTGTACCAATCAGAGTTGCAAGGTTATTTGCCGTAAGCTTATGCTTTTGCATCACCTTTGTTAAACATTGCGAGAAGGTCAAGGTTTCAATCACAGCTTTGTACCTCGTGCAAAAATGTGTGACTGTATTATAACAGGTTATTTTTTGAAATACAATCGATTGCCGAAAAACGGCAGGAGTTTACACTTGTTCATCGAATTGTTGCATCAAAAGCATCCATTGATAACCGGAGGAAAGATATATATGAACGGCAAACTTTTTCTGGAACAAGCGAATGGAATGAAGGAAGAACTGCTTGAAATGTACAAGCATCTTCATAGATATCCTGAAGTAGCGCACCATGAGGTACAAACCAATCTTTTTATTCGTAAACAGCTTGATAAGCTGGATATTCCTTATTTGGCTCCTGCGGATAACATTACCATTGCGGTTATCGACAGCGGTCGTCCGGGCGCAACTGTCGGTGTGCGCTGTGATACCGATGCGCTGCCTGTAACGGAAGAAACGGGGCTCGATTATGCCTCTGAGTTTGAGGGCGTTATGCACGCCTGCGGGCATGACGCCCATATCGTCAATGGTCTCGGCGCAGCTGCGCTGCTGGTGAAAAACAAGAATGAGTGGAATGGCAAGGTCAAGCTGATTTTCCAGCCTGCAGAAGAAGGTGAAGCCGGTGCGCAGGATGTGATTCGCACAGGACTTATCAATGATGTTGACGTATTTTTCGGTATCCATGTCTGGAGTCCTTATGCAAGCGGTGAGATTCATGTTTCTCCCACGCCTGTGAGCGCCACGGTGGATATGTTCCGCATTGTTGTAACAGGCAAGGGCGGTCATGGCGCAACACCTGAAAAATGCTGCGATGCGGTCGTTGCAGGCTCTGCGCTTGTAATGGCTTTGCAGACCATCGTATCCCGCAGGATTTCTCCGATGGAGCCTGCGCTGCTTACGCTTGGCAGTTTCCATGCGGGTACTGTTGGCAACATTATTGCTCAGGAAGCAGAAATCAAGGGCACTTTCCGCACCTTCAATCAGGAAGTTCGTCAAAAGATTTATGACAGTCTGGTTGAAATGAGCTCTCAAATTGCGGAAAGCTACGGCTGTACCGCCGAAGTGTTCAATAACAGGCTGAGCGATGCTGTGATCAACAATGAAAAAGCTGCGCGTATTGCAACGAATACCGCCGTTGAACTGGTGGGTGAGGAGAGGGTATTCCCTCAGCGTTCGATGATGCTGGGCGACGATTTCTCGGATTACGGCGTTATTGCGCCGTATTGCTACGGGCAGGTCGGTATTGCAGATGCAGCCAAGGGAACGGATTACGCGCACCATAACGGGCGATTCCGCGTGGATGAAGATGTGATCCCGCTTTGTGCTGCGTGGATTGCCTTGACGGCTGCAAGATACGGCTGCGAATGGACGAAGGATTAACGCAGGAGGTACAGGTAAATGTCCGTACTTCGTATGAAGATCGTTTCATCTTTGGAAAAAGTATTTTTGGACAGTGAGCCGGAATGCCAGAATATCTCTGTTGAAGGCTTTCGGAATGAGGTATTAACTTTCCAAATCGCATATACGCTGACAGATGAAAAGCAATCGCGTATCTACGTCAACGCAGAGGTGATTTCTCCCATTGCTGAGCACGTACGTATTCGACAGGTAGAGCATATCCCTGTGCGTTACGCAGCGCCTGTTGACAGCGATGACTATTATCTTCGCAAAACGCCGGGGTTGTATCCTGATATGCTTCGTGAGATTGGCGCACATACGCTTCGTGCGAGGTGCGCGCAGTGGGATACACTTTGGGTGGATGTAATGCCTGCTTGTAAAATAGCGGCAGGCGCCCATCCTGTAACGGTACGCTTGTCGGCGGAGGATGGTTCTTTTGCTGAAATTACGCAGGAAGTACGCATTCTTGACGCAAAACTACCTGCTCAAAAACTGATTCATACGAAGTGGTTTCACGCAGATTGTCTTGCTGAGTATTATCATCAGCAGATTTTCAGCGAGGAACATTGGCAAACGATTGAGAAGTTTATCCGCAAAGCTGTAGAAGGCGGAATCAATATGATTCTTGCGCCTATTCATACGCCGCCGCTAGATACGCGCGTAGGAGGCGAGCGCCCCACAACGCAGCTGGTCGATGTATACGTTGAAAACGGAAAATACCGTTTTGATACCAAAAAACTGAAACGCTGGATTCGTATGTGCAAAAAATGCGGCGTGGAGTATTATGAGATGGCGCATCTCTACACGCAGTGGGGCGCAGCGCATGCTCCTAAAATCATGGCAACGGTTGATGGTGAATATCGAAGGATATTCGGATGGGAAACTGATGCGCTGAGCCAGGAATATACCGGCTTCCTTCAGGAATACATTCCTGCTGTGCGTGAAGTGCTGATTGCAGAAGGAATCGATGGTAAGACCAGCTGGCATATTTCGGATGAGCCTACTGCTGCACAGCTGGAAAGTTATCGCGCCGCCAAAGAACAGGCTGCTCCGATGCTGAAGGGATGCAGAATCATGGATGCCCTGAGCAGCTACGATTTCTACCGGTATGGGGCAGTGGAACATCCTGTAGTAGCCAATGATCATATTCAAAAGTTCATTGACGAAGGCGTAGGGGAGTTGTGGACATACTACTGCTGCGGTCAGTATAAGAAAGTATCCAATATGTTTATTGCCATGCCTTCTGCACGCAACAGGATTCTGGCGGCTCAGTTGTTTAAGTATAACATTCGCGGTTTCCTGCAGTGGGGCTATAATTTCTATTATTCCCAGTACTCTGACCATCGCATCAATCCGTTCCTTTACGCTGACGGTGACGGTTTTGTTCCTGCGGGAGATACATTCCAGGTTTATCCCGGAGAAAACGGCGAACCTGTTGAATCGATTCGTATGGCGGTTACAAGCGAGGCAATGCAGGACCTTCGTGCTTTTGAAATGCTTGCAGAACTGAAGGGGCGTGAATTTGTAAACGCTTTGATCGATGAAGGGTTGGAAAGTGGAATC
>JAZKYW010000102.1:0-21022 GCA_045612325.1 Candidatus Limiplasma sp.
GCGTGCCGCCGTCAAACTTGAAGCCGTCAACGCCGTAATCCTTCATCAGGTGCTGCAGCTTGTCATCGAGGAACTTGGCGTCCCAGGGATTGGCAAGGTTGAGCACGGCGCTGTAGCCGTTCCACCAGCGGATGAGGGCAACGTTGCGGTCCTCGTGGTCCTCCTGCTCCTTGACGCGCATGAACAGGTGCTTGGCCATCTCGGGGTCGGTGCCCTTGAGAGGACGCAGCGCGCGTACAAAATCGGGACCGTCAGCGCATACGAAGGGAGTTACCCACAGAAGCACCTTAAAGCCCATCTCATGCAGCTTGTCCACCATGCTCTTGGGGTCGGGGAAACGGGCAAAATCGAACTCCCACACGCCGTAGCGACCGTGCCAGCCTTCATCAATGATGAAAACGCCCGGAGGATAGCCGTGGTCCAGCCAGCCCTGAGCAAACTTGAGCACGCCTTCCTGAGTGGGGTAGTAGGTGAACTCCATCCAGGTATTGTACTGCGCCTGAGTGAAAAAGTCCTCGGGCAGCGTTTTGCCGTCGCAGGGGAAGTAACGCTTCTGGGCTGCAAGGAACACCTCGCGCAGGTTGGTGCTGAGGGTCTCGATGGTGATATCTTCACCTTCCATAACGAACTCGCCATTGGCGACGTCTACCTTGAAAGGATGGTCGGACCAGATGCAGCGGCCCAAATCGGACAGGAACATGGGCATGGTCTGGTTATCGCAATCGATCAGAAAATCGCGGTGGTATTCAGATTCGGCGGTCAGGGGACATGCGCCGCTGGCGACCGTGCCGCCCCACCAGTGTTCGTTCTCGAGCATGGTAAACTTGTATTGCATTGTAAGAATATCTCCTTCACGTTAGGATGAAAACATTATAACATGCGCATAACAGAAAAGGAAGCGCCGAAGAGGCGCTCCCTTTTTCAAAAAATCATCAGGCGGTGTGCACCGTGAGCTTGAACTCGGTTTCGCCTTCGGCAGGAACGATCTTGTTTACGTCCACCTTGCTGAAGGAATCCTTATCCACATACAGGGAGAAGTGCTTGTGGGTCTTGAGCATGGTGCCGGGGATCATGTTGGTGAGGGTGTTGTGCAGGGTGCCCTCGATGGCGTTGGCCTTTTCGGGATAGGGCACGGCGGAGATGATCTTGTCGCACATCATGATGCGCTTTACGCTCATGCTGACGGCCTGCTTCGGTACATCGTCGGGGGTGGGGAACCAGCCTTCGTGTACCTGCTGAGCCTTGCAGGTATCGTTGAGGTTAACGATGATGTAGGCGTCTTCCACGTCAAAGTTGGCGGGCGGGTCGTTGAAGGCGATGTGAGCGTTCTGACCGATGCCGATGAGGCCAACATGGATGGGGCCCTTGTTCAGCTCTTCGGTCAGCTTTTCGATGCACTCGGGAGTGCCGTCTACAAAGTTGACCTTGCCGGGATGTACCTTATCCACAAAGCGCTCCTGCAGATACTTGCGGAAGGAAGCGATGTGGGTGATGGGCAGGTCAACATACTCGTCGAGGTGGAACATTTCTACCTTGCTCCAGTCAATGCCGGGCTGGGCGATGAGGGCTTCCAGCGTGGTGAACTGGCTGGCGCCGGTGGAAAGGATGATGCGGGCGCAGCCGTCCTTGGCGATGGCTTCGCGCATGATCTCAGCGGTTTCGAGGGCGGCATGCAGGCCGAGGGAGGTGGCGTCCGGGCTAACGTTGATGTGCATCATGGTAAGAGAACCCCTTTCGTATGTTGATCAGGCTTTGAAAGCTTCGGGCAGATAATCGGAGGTGTTTTTGAGCATTTCTTCAAACAGGTCGCGGGCATCCCAGGGGGATACGCCCTGCATGAGCGGGTCGTTGAGGAAGGCGTGGAAGGCCAGTTCCTTATCGCCGGTCATAACGGCCTTGAGTACGTTGAGCTGGTTGATGGCATGGGGCATGGTAAGACCCAGTGCGCCGCCGGGCATATCGCCTGCCATGATGGGGGTAACGCCCTGACGGTTGAACAGCGCGTTGGTCTCGACCACTGCGCCCATGGGCAGGTTGGCGATTTGACCGCGGTTGGGCAGGTTGACGTTGGTGAGCATATCGCCAAGGCCAAGCAGCGCCTTCATCATCAGGTGGCCTTCTTCGCCGGAGGGAGTAAGCTCGATGGGCTCTTCGCCGCTGCGCAGGCGTTCGCTGCGGGCAAGGCGCTCCTTCAGATCTTCCTTGCGCCATGCAACGGTGGTAAGGCCGAAGCACCATTCCTTGGCGGTTTCGGGATTTTTGAGATACCACGGAGGCAGGAACTCAGTGAGGTGACGGTCACCCGCGGCGGGGATGGCGCCGTAGCGCAGGAACATATCCATCAGCGCACGGTGAGCGCTCTTGAAGGGGTCGCCGCGCCACAGGCTGTGGCCCGTTTCGTCATAACCGGTCTCCAGATGCTCAAGGCAGAACTCCCTGAACATGGGGAAGAGGTCGATCTCGTTGTAGTAAGCTTCGGTGATCCAGGTAAAGTGGTTCACGCCGCTTACGGTGCAGCGCAGGGCCTGACGCTGTACATCCACGCCAAGTTTATCATGGAGCATGCAGCACAGCAGGTCCATCGCGTGGAATACTTCGTGGCAGCAGCCGAAGGCCTTAATGCCGGGGAATACTTCGTACAGCGTGGCAACGCACTGCGCCATGGGGTTGGTAAAGTTGAGCACCCATGCATCGGGAGCAAACTGCTTGATGGCTTCGGCGATGGGCACATACATGGGGATGGTGCGCAGCGTGCGCACGATACCGCCGGGGCCTACGGTATCGCCTACGGCCTGATAAACGCCGTATTTCTCAGGCGCGTGCACATCGCTCTCCATCTCGTCAAAGGTGGCGGGCAGGATGGAAATGATCACGAAATCCGCGCCGGTAAGAGCCTGCTCAAGGCTGTCCACCGTTACATAGTTCCAGCTGGCCTTGGCATCGGGATGTGCGGAGATCTTGTTGCCTATAACAGCGTTGTTTTCCGCTGCTTCACGGTCGATATCGTACAGACGGATGGTGCCTTCCATCTGTTCCTCCAGCGCAAGGTCCTTCATGAAGCACCATGCCCAGTCGCGGGAGCCGCCGCCGATGTAGGCAACGGTCAGGTCTTTTGCGCATTTGCCTTCGTATCTCATTTCACATGCCTCCTTGACACTTTGTTTTTATACCATTTATAATGTATTCATCTTTTAGCTGAGCATATTTTGTATGCTCCGGAGGTACAGCATGAAGCACATTATGAAAAATATGTCCTTTGCCGCAGTAAAACGTGATTCGCATATCATGGTTTACAACGAGGCGCATCCGGACATTGAGTTTTACTACCTCAAAGAGGGCGAGCGCCTGTACTTTGTGGAAAACCGTACCTATCACCTGACGGCGGGTTCCAGCATCATGATCAGCTCCAACCGTATCCACAAAACATCGTCTGTAGTGGGTCAGCAGTGCCATGAGCGCATGCTGCTGGAAGTTCATCCGGACTTTTTGCCGATGCTTGCAGCGGCGTATCCGCAGGTAAGCTTTGATTACCTGCTCAGCCGCACAGCGGTCATCGCCACGCCCGATAATCCCTTTTCCAAGACGATCGCGGCCATTTTTGAGGAAATTGACCGACTGACCAAGGAAAAGCCTTTTGGTTACGAAGAGGAAGTCCAGTGCAATGTATTTAAGCTGATGCTGAATTTCCATCGTTCGCTGGGCGCTGAGGCGGATGAACATGTAGTGCAAAGCCCCAAGCACCAGAAAATCTACGAGATCGTGGAGTATATCAGCGCCAACATGGGTGATATCGAGTCGCTCGATTCCATCTGTGAGCACTTCTACATCAGCAAGTATTACCTGTGCCACAGCTTTAAGGAAGTGACGGGCATGAGCGTGATGTCCTTCCTGAACATGACGCGTGTGCTGCGTGCTACAGTGCTGCTGAGTGAGAACGGTCTCACCATTCCCCAAATCGCCAAGGCTGTCGGCTTTGGCAGCGTGGCTCATTTTACGGATGTGTTCAAGCGCCTTGAAAACGTAACGCCGCACGAATACCGCCGCACGCTCAAGATGCGATCAGCAGCCAAGAACTCGGTCAAGGAGTGACAGCATCATCTGGATCATTTCGGGGTCGCGGCGTGCGCCGTACAGCCCGGGCTGCGAATAAGCCGCCATCAAACGACCGCCGGTCAGCAGCTGGCTGATGATGAGCTTGCCGCAATCGGCTTCGGGCTTGAACTCACAAACTACGACCTGATTCAAATCACGCCCGCATACGACCAACGGCTGCGGCGCAGAAACAGACGACAATACAGGAGCATTGCTCAGCAATCGACCCAGCTGAATGACTTCGATTTCAGCTTCAGGGTCGATTCTTTTTTCGAGAGAAGGCGCATCCGCAACAAGAAAGCGCACGCGCTCGCGGAGCGCATCTGCGGTATCCTGAGATGCGGTTTCGGCAAATGCATAGAAGCCTTCCAGATGGTAGGCGGTGCAATCGGGGCAGTTGAGCAGCATGTCCTCGGGAGCACCGCGGCGCTTCCACTGCTCCAGAATGCCCTGCCGGTCGGAGGATTCCAATTCCATCGCCACAGCGGGCGCGTTGATGGCGCCGCGGTAGCCGTTGGAAAGCTGCAGTGCGCCGCGATTCAAAAAGTCAAACTTGCGTAGACCCATGGGCGGATGGCAGCAGCTTTCCGCTTCCGCAAGCGCATCAAAGCGAACGGTCAGGTCAAAGGGCAGACGGTACTGCCAGCTTTGCTCGCATTCCAGCAGGGTGTTGCCATCCAGACGGATTTGAGAACGGTCCTCAATATAGCCCTCGCCAAGCAGGCGCGGACCGATTTCACAAAGCAGCATGCTGCTGCCGCTGCGCATCTTCTTTTCAAGCTGCGTACGGAAGGCGGCATCGGTATGCATGTGCGCAAGCGCATCTTGACCGCCCAGCAGTACGCGGGGCGCGTTTTCATCTTCCACCATGCCGTACTCCAGAGCAAACGCACGAAGCTCGGGCTCGTCACTGAGCATGGCGAAGGTCTGTCCCTTCAGGGATTCGGGCACGGAAATGTGATGCAGGCGCACGGGCCAGGCAGAAACGGGATGCAATTCATCCAGCACAGCGACCTGCACAACGGCACGGCTGCCATGATGGGGGAGGGTAAAGGTAACAGGCACGATGAGATGGCTGCAGGCGGCGACTTTGTGACACTGCACATCGCCGTTTACGGAAACGCCGTCCTCATCGATGACAGACGTCTGCCAGCGGATTTCGGCATCCTGATAGGTATCATTAAAAAGCCACACGTTGGCCTGAGCGGTTTGTCCGTGCTCAAATGCGCGGTCCCACAGCTCAAGGCATGCGGCGATGGGGGCATACAGGGCAGAACAGGCTTGCCAGACGGACTTGGGGTTGCCATCCTTCAAAGCGCCGAGGAAATGATGGTTGCCATCCTCGGGAGAGGAGAGGGCTGCAAAGGTTGCATAGCCCGCAACGCCGATGCGGCGCCAGTATTCGCCTACGCGGGCATTGGCAAGCGCCTGCAGTTCATCGCGTTCTTCGGGGGTGTGGTCATTGCCGAGGAAACGCGCGAAAGCCAGCTCGGCTTCGGGATAACCGCCGACATTCAAATCGCCGTCCAGATAGTTGCCGCCGAATTCATCCACCATGGCTGCGCCGGGGATATCGGCAAGGCTGTCATAAGAAAGATTGAGGTTTTCAAACAGGCTCCACCAGTACTTGTGCACATGCACAACATCACGGTGAGCGATCACAGCATGGGGGAATTCCTTGTCCAGCACCTTCAGCGCGTTCATAGCGGTTTCCAGCTCAGGGCCTTCAGTCTCGTTCCAAAGCTGGATGATACTTACGCAGGGGTGGCAGGCGGCCAGGGTGAGCAGCTCGCGCCACTGAATGATGAGGCTTTCTTCGCAGGCTTTCATGCCGTGGAAGAACAGCCATTCCAGCTGTACACACAAGCCGTGTCGGTCGCACAGGTCGAGCATGCGCTCCATCGGTGCGCCAAGGTGGAAACGCAGCAGATTGGCGCCTGCATTTTTGAGGCGCAGGATGATATTATCTTCAAACCAGCCTTCGTCAAAGGCCAGCGTACGTGCTTCGGGATCGCGGCAGAAGCGGTGCCATACCACAGAGGTGCCGCGGAGGCGGATGGGGCGGTCATTCAGCATAAAGGCCGGATCCTTTACGCGGAATTCGCTCAAGCCGCAGTTCACTTTCATTTGAGAAATACCGTCTTCTGTTACAGCGGTCAAAGAGTAAACAGAAGGCGTATCGGGAGACCATTCATTCAGTTTGCAGGGCAGGCGTACTTCGTTTTGTCCTGCCTGAGCATCGCACCATACGCTGCCGATTTTGGCGCCATTGGCGTCATGCAGGCGTACATTCAGCTTACAGGGTGCGTCTGTATCGATGATAGCGGTCACGCCGCAGGGATCAGCATGGGGAACGATACGGGTAATGGCAGCTTCGCCGATGGGGTAGAGCAGTACGTCATCCCACAGGCAGCTGGAAAGATTGGAGCGCCAATGGTCGGCTTCGGGGATGCGGGAAGCATCCGTGAGGGGCATTTCATCCAGCCCGCAGAGACGGACTTCCAGTTCGATCTCTGCGCCGGGAACACAGTCGGGGTGGGCAAAAAGATGGCGGGTAAACGCCATGCCGCCTTCCGCTGCAGAGACGCGCGTTCCGTTCACAAAAACCTGTGGACGGAAACGCGCGCCTTTGAGCACCAGCAGCAAACGATTGAAGGGCTGCGCAGGAAGAACGACCTTCCTGCGGAGCCAAACATTGTGAGATTGGGCGGGATCAAGCACCAGTCCGGGAACAGTACATTCGCCAAGCAGACCGTTATGGTCGCCATACAGCCAGTTTCCATTCAAAGACAGTGCCATATCGCTCACCTCATTAACAATTAGCCCTTTACGGAGCCGATCAGAACGCCCTTGGTAAAGTGCTTCTGAACAAAAGGATAGATACAGATGATCGGAATAACGGAAACAACGATGGTGGCGTACTTAACGGCGGTGGAGGGCATCCACGGACGTACAAAGTCGCCGGCTTCTTCCAGAATGGTACCCTGAGCCAGAACGATGAACTGACGCAGCCATACGGTGATGGGCCACATGTCGGTGTTATCGATATAGATGATGGACTTGAGGTAGTCGTTCCAGAAGTATACAGCGTAGAACAGAGCGAACGTAGCGATGGAAGCCTTGGACATGGGCAGAGCGATGTTGATGAAGCTCTGAGCCTCGTTACAGCCGTCGATACGTGCGCTTTCCTCGATGCTGGGGGGCAGCTCGCGGAAGAAGTTCATCATGATGATCAGGTTGGAGGAGCCGATGGCGGCAGGCAGCCAGATGGCCCAGTAGGTATCCTTCAGGTGCAGCACGTTGGCCAGCAGCACGTAGTCGGGGATCAGACCTACAGAGAACAGCATGAAGAACATGACGCAGAACATCATGAAGTTGCGGCCGGGCAGGTAGTTCTTGCTCAGACCGTAAGCGGTCATGGTGGTCATGGTGATGGAGATCACGGTACCGCCGACCGTAAGGAGAACGCTGTTCATCAGCGAGGTCATGGTGCGGCGGCTGTGGACGATAACGTCGTAAGCATCCAGCGTAAAGCTGCCGAACTTCAGCTGCGCAAGGCCGCTGGAGGAGAAGCTGCCGATGAATACGTAAGCGATCGGAATCATCATCACGATGGAGAGCACGATGAAGAACAGGAAGTTGAATACGTCGAAAGCCTTGCCGGCTTTGGACTGATTAAGCTTGGTCATGTTGCTCATCAGAACAGGCCCTCCTCTCCGACCATTCTGGAGAATGCGTTGGTGATCAGAATCAGCACGGTGCTGACGATGGACTTACAGATACCGATGGTAGCTGCATAGGAGTAGGTGCTGACGTCGCGGGCAGGCTTGAACAGGCCGCACAGACCTACTTCGTATACATAGGTATCAAATACCTGAGCTACGTTACGGTTCAGAGAGTTCTGCATCAGGTAGATCTGCTCAAAGCCGGTATCCAGGAAGGAACCCATGCGCAGGATCAGCGTGATGACGATGGTGGAGCGGATGGCGGGCAGCGTGATGTGGATCAGCTGCTTCCAGCGGCCCGCGCCGTCGATAACGGCAGCTTCGTACAGCTGAGGATCGCAGCCGGACAGAGCGGCGAGGTAGATGATGGTGCCCCAGCCGGATTCCTTCCAGATGCCTTCCACGATGTACATGGTACGGAACCATTCCTCACTCTCAAGGAACGGGATCATCTCTTTGCCTGCTGCTTTCAGCATAGCGTTTACAATGCCGTTGGGGGCGGGGCCGACCAACAGGATCATAATACTGGCCAATACAGCCCAGGAGATGAAGTGAGGCAGGTACAGAATAGACTGCACGGTGCGCTTATAGCGCTCCATGCGGATTTCGTTAAGCATCAGGGACAAAATGATCGGAATAGGGAAGCCGATGCCAACGCTGAGAATCGCCAGCATGAGAGTATTCTTCATCAGGCGAGGGAAGTCGGAACTTGTGAAGAAAACCTGGAAGTTGCGGAACCAGGGATTCATCCAGGGGCTCTTCATGCCGAGGAGCTCGACCTGGGGGGAATATTTCTGGAATACGATGCGAAGGTAGGTCATGGGACCGAGGCGGAAAATGAGATAATAAAGGATGCCGGGAAGCAGCAGGAGGTAAATCCAGCGGTGCTTCCAAATTCTGTTAAGAGCCTTTTTCAAAGAAAAAGTGTTCTTAGCGGGAATAGTGGTCATGATTGTGTCAACCCTTTCTGTGGGGGCAATCGTTTTTGCTGGTGTGCTTGGTGCGGAAAAGAGTAAGAAAGGGGAGCGGAGCAGATGCCCCG
This sequence comes from Candidatus Limiplasma sp., assembly GCA_045612325.1. Lineage (GTDB taxonomy): Bacteria > Bacillota > Clostridia > Christensenellales > Aristaeellaceae > Limiplasma. The sequence continues at coordinate 8,860 of JAZKYW010000102.1, forward strand.
CTCCCCATCGTTAAGGGATTATGGAAATTACTTACCGGCGTAGGCAGCGTTTACGCTGTCGATGATTTCCTGACCGCCAGCAGCCAGCCACTGATCGCGAGCAGCGATGAAGCCGTCCTTGTCGATCTTGTCCATCATGTACTGTACGCGGGCGTCAGAGATGATGGTCTGGATCTGGATGTCCAGGTTCTGCATGTCGGTGTTCATGTAACCCATGGACTTGTCAACCACGGCGTAAGCTTCGTTCTCGATAGCCTTGCGCTGGATCTGAGTAGCCAGGGTCTCGGGAGTGCCGTAGTTCACGCCCAGGATGCGGCGAGGCCAGGTGGCGCCCCAAACAGCGTTCTTTTCATCGATGAGCAGCTTGGACTGTTCTTCGGTCTGAGTGTAAACGCCGTCAACCATGGTGTAGTGGATGCCTTCGATACCGATGGCGATGGTCTTGTCGGTTTCGCTGTGAGCGGTGAAGATATCGGTGATCAGCTGCAGAACCTTCTCCAGCTCTTCTTCGGTCTTAACGGCGTACTTGGGAATCAGGATGCCGCCGAGGCTGCCGCGAGAGATGGTGGAAGAGGTAACGCGGGTGCCGTCCATGGTGAAAACTTCCTGCTGAGCAACGATGTTCCACTGATCCTTGCCAACGATGTTGTCGAGGTTGTCGTAGTCGTTGGAAGCGGCGCCGGCAGCGCTGGTGCACATGGAGCCGGAAACGTTGTTAGCCAGAGGAGCGTGCTTGTTGGTGTTGATAGCGAAGTCGGTGTTCATGTAGCCGTTGGTGTACATCCACTTGAACAGCTCGAGGGTCTCGAAGTACTCGTCGAAGAAGAAGTAGGGCATCAGCTTGCCATCTTCGGTTTCGCCCCAGCCAACGGGACCGCCCATCATAGCCATGAGCAGGTTGAAGCCGGCGTAGTCGAGTTCTTCGTTGTCGTCGTCGCAGTAAGCGAAGCCGATGGTGTCATCGATGCCGTTGCCGTCGGGGTCGCCGGTGGCGAAAGCTTCGACCATGGCCTTGAAGTTTTCGATGTTGGTGGGAGCCTGCAGGTTGTAGCCCTTAGCGTTCAGAGCTTCCATCCAGTCCTCGCGGTACAGGATGCCCAGACGGGCGCCGGAGGTGATGAGGGGGAACAGGTAGTTGCGGCCGTCCAGAGAGGTGGCAGCCAGAGCAGCGGGGGTGGACAGTTCCTCACGGAACAGGTCGTTTTCCTGGATGTAATCGGTCAGATCCCAGAAAACGCCGGACTGGCACATGTCGATGTAGTTAGCGTTGGAGGTAACGCCGCTGGCTACGGTGTAGATCATGGGCTGATCGGTAGAAGCCATAACGGTGTTGAACTTGGTGGCGGCGTCGCCGGATACGACCCAGGTGAACTGGAAGTCAACATTCAGGGCCTCTTCAACGAAAGAGGTGATGCTGTTCTTCTCGTCGGCGATGGGTTCGTCTTCGGTGTAGAAGGTGGAGATGATGGTTACCTTGTAGGGCTCTTCGGCGATGGCGAAGCTGAAGCTGGTCATCAGAAGAACCATGGTGAGGAACAGAGCAACGATTTTCTTCATGGATTTTGCCTCCTTATTAGAATGGGGAACCTATGTTGATTTCATTATATCATCCACACCACAGGTTTCAATAGCTTGCGGGTGAAACAACAAGGGCGGGTGGATTTGAGGTAAATGAGAGCAATATTTCCGAAAATGACATATCTGTTGTGGTGTATCGTGTTTGCTTATGATGTATAAAATGGAAAAAACAAGACCACACAAAACAATCGGCGGCATTAATACCTGTAAAAAAGAGGCGTAATAAGGGAAGAATTGCTTTGTAAAATAAATTACAAAGCAAATGCCGAAAGCAATCATTCCTCAAAACTGCAATTTGACAGCAAATTGCGCAGCCGATGTGCGAAAGACGCGCCTTTTACGGATACATTCGAAGCGCAAAGAATCCCGAGAATGCTGCCGAAACAGCGCTAAACATCCGCAGAATATGAAATCTTGCTCCCTGAAGCTCAAACACGGCAGTTCTTGCTTTTCGGTGGATATTGCCGTAGTGAAGCAAGGGAGAGCAATCGGACGTGAAGAATATTACAGTAACACATTTCAAAGTGCTCTGTTTTGTGTACGCATATCAGGTACAGAGGTGATATACGAATGAATTTCCGGCTGAAATTGCTTTCGTCGCTGGATAAGGTGTTTCAGGACCGTGAGCCCGTGGCACAGCAAGATTTGCCCATGCCTTCGGGTTTTCAGAATGAAACGTTTGCCTTTCAGGCGGCTTACTGCATGACGGAGGAAGATACATGGGTGGATTTTCGTGTGGAGATCGATTCGCCCATTGCGGATTGCATCCAGGTGCGTCAGGTAAAGCAGGTTCCTGTCAACTTTGCCATTTATGACGACCATGATGAGGAATACGAGCGCACCGCGCCGGGTATGTATCCCGATTTGCTTTCCGAGCCGCATCTTGCCTCGCTGTTTGCATTCCCCAACCGCTGGGGCAGCGTGTGGATCGATGTTCATCCCAACGAGAACGTTGTCCCCGGTGTGTATGACGTTACCGTAAAACTGATCAAGGAAGCGGGCGGCAAACGCTTTAACGAAAGCTGCGGGCAGGTGTTGGCACAGGCTGTGCAGCAGGTGGAGATTCTGGAAGGCATGCTTCCGCCGCAGACGCTGATGCACACCAAGTGGTTCTACTGCGATGCGCTGGCCAATTATTATCAGGTACCTGCGTTTTCCGAGGAACATTGGCGCATCATCGAAAACTTTGTCAAAAAAGCGGTCGAGGGCGGCATCAACATGATCTTGATGCCCGTGCACACACAGCCCATCAACACCTATATCGGCGGCGAACGCCTGACCACGCAGCTGGTGGATATCATTTATAAAGAAGGTAAATATACCTTCGATATGTCCAAAGCCAAACGCTGGATCGATATGTGCAAGCGCTGCGGTGTGGAATATTACGAGGTGGCGCACTTCTTTACCCAGTGGGGCAGCCAGCACGCGCCCAAAATCATGGCGGAGACGGAAAACGGGCTCGAACGCATCTTTGGCTGGGAGACGGATTCTCAGTCGGATGAATACCGCATCTTCCTGGAGGCCTATCTTCCCGCGCTGGATGAGCTGTTTGCCCGCGAAGGCGTGCAGGATAAGGTGGTATGGCACATTTCCGATGAGCCGTCCGAAGCCAATCTGCCGTATTATCTGGCAGCCAAAGAACTGGTGCAGCGCGTTTTGCCGCATGCGGTCATCATTGACGCGCTGGAGGATGTACAGTTTTACACCCGCGGCATCGTGGAGCATCCCGTAGCGCCCGTGCATACGGCGGAAGAATTTGTGAAAGCGGGCGTCAAGGATTTGTGGCTGTACAACAGCTGCGATGATTACATCGGCGTGGTCAACAACTTTATCGCCATGCCTTCCGTACGCTGCCGAGCCTTTGCCGCGCAGCTGTTCAAGTACGATATCGCGGGTTTCCTGCATTGGGGGTATAACTTCTATAATACGGCACGCTCGCAGTACACCGTTGACCCCTATGCCTGCACCGATGCGGACGGTCGTTATCCCGCGGGCGATGCCTTCCAGGTGTATCCCGGCGCTGACGGTCAGCCTGAGGAGTCCATCCGCATGGCGGTTTTCGCCCACGCGCTTCAGGACCTGCGCGCCATGCAGTGGCTGGCGCAGCTGACGGGCAAGGAGCATGTCATCCGCCTGATGGAGGAAGATATGCCCGAGCCCATCACTTTCTATCACTATCCGCGTACTCAGCAGGCATGGCTGAGCATGCGTCAGAAGATCAATCTTGAAATACTGAAAATCCAGAGAGGAAAACAGCAATGAAAAAGATCCGTCTTGGTGTTCTGGGTGGCCACCGCGGTCACAGTATGATCGATTACGCGTATGCTTCCAAGCAGGAGGTTGAACTGGTAGCCATCTGCGACAAAATGCCCGAAGTGCTGGAAAAGCAGCGCAAGGTCTGCGGCGACAAAGTTACCTATTACGATAACTTTGAGGATTTCATCAAGCACGATATGGACGCCGTAGTGCTTGCCAACTACGCGCACCAGCACGCGCCCTTTGCCATCCGCTGCATGGAGGCAGGCAAGCATGTTCTGAGCGAAGTGCTGCCCGCCTGTACCCTCAAGGAGGCGGTCGAACTGGTGGAATGCGTTGAACGCACGGGCATGATTTATGCCTATGGCGAAAACTACTGCTACATGCCCGGCCCCTACCGCATACGTGAGCTGTATCGCGAAGGCAAGCTGGGCGAATTGGAATATGCCGAGGGCGAGTACATCCACAACTGCGAGGAGATGCGTCCCCGCATCACCTACGGCGACCCCACGCACTGGCGTTACAACAGCTACGTCACTTTCTACATCACCCACTCTCTGGGCCCCATCGTGCATGCGACCGGTCTGCGTCCTGTGAAGGTAACGGGCTTTGAAAGCAAAATGTGCGACCGTCTGCGCCGCTCGGGCGGTCTGGGCGGACAGTTTGCCGTTGAAATGGTGGAGATGGAAAACGGCGCCATCGTCAAGAGCACCCACGGCGAACTGTATAAGGATTCCGTCTGGTACACCTTCTACGGCAACAAGGGCCGTATGGAGACCTACCGCGATGATGTGGAAGATATTGGCGTGTGCCGTCTCATCACCAATCTGGATGCAGAAGAAGCCGCTTACGATACGACCGTGAAGGAAGACTTCCACCCCGAGCGTCCCTTTGATGACGTTGCGGAGGATTTCGGCCATGCACGCTCCGACTTCTATATGATGTATCATTTCATCCGCAAGCTGCAGGGTTATGAGGATGCCGATACCATCGACATCTACGAAGCCATGGATATGGCTCTGCCGGGCATTTTTGCTTACAAGTCCGTGCTTGCCGGCGGCATTCCCATGGAGCTGCCCAACTTCCGCCTGAAGGAAGACCGCGAAAAGTGGCGCAATGACACCATGTGCACCTTCCCCGAAATCGCGGGCGATATGCTGGTGCCGCCCTTCTCCACGGGCCGTCCCCATGTGGATGCTTCGGTATACGAGCGTATCCGCAAAAAGTGGGAAGCACTTGACCCCTCCAAAAAGTAAAAACAAAAAGCAGGTTCGAAAGAACCTGCTTTTTTGATGCTGTTTTACGTTAGAAACAAAAACATTATCTGGTTACTTGATGGTCAAAAACAGCAGACCCGCAAACGATACGGCTGCCGCACTTACAGCGTAACGGTTGGGCTTTTTGCCCAAAATCCAGTCCCACATGAGCGAAAGCACGATCACGCCGCCCGTTACGATGGGGTACTGCACAGATGCGTCCACATGCAGAAGCGCGATGAGCAGAATGAGGTTGGCAATGGTGGTGATAAGGCCGTAGCCCACGGAGCTGCCTACGGAGCGCAGCGGGCGCTTGAGCATAATGGCCTGTCCGCGCATGCGGCAGATGAGCAGAACAACGATGCAGATGACCAGACCCCATCCGCGTTCCATCAGGCTGTAGGCAGAGGCGGATACGGCAATATCGCCCGCACGCTGGTGGATGGTGGAGAATACGCCCGACAGGCCGTTCATCACAAACACGCCCAGATACCAGAGCAGCGGAGAGCCGCCGCGCTGTTTGTCTGCTTCGGAATCGTCCTTGCCCTTTACACCCATCAGCAAAGCCACCATGATCAAAGCGGCGCAAACGCCCTTCTGCCACGTGAACGCTTCGCCTTCAAAGGCGATGGCATAGGCAAAGGGCAGCAGCATGCCGCCCAGCATGGAATACAGCGAGTAGACTGAGAGGTTTGCGCGGCTGAGCACGATGATGGACAGGTACGCCGACAGCACGTTCTTGGCTGCGGCGATGAATGCCAGCGCCATGGAGAAGAACGAGTACTGGAAGGCGTCTGCGTTGGTCAGCATCAGCATCACGCAGCCCGCAAGGCCTGTCAGGCCCGAAAACAGCATGGCTGTGACCACCGATGCGCCCTCGCCGCGCTGGTATACATCGTTAAAGACAAACTGTACCGAAAACATGAAGGTAGCCAGACAAATCAGTGCAATATACATTTTCCAACGCTCACTTCTTCAGCTGTACGCCCGCTTTTTCAAGGCCGAAAACTCGGTAGGGGTTCATCAGGAACATCTGCTCAGCCATCCACTTGGCATGCTCGATATCAAACAGGCCCTGCGATACCTTCTGCGCAAGCACGTCGCAAACGATATCCTTGGCTGTCAGCAGGTGGGCATAGATGTGGTCTTCGTGTCCGCAATCGCCGCCGAAGGCCATGATTTTGGTGGCGGGCGTAGAATCCAGCCACTCGCTCAGCGCGGCTTTGGCGCCGTTGGGCGAGAGCAGATAGGCCCAGCTCATATCGGGATACACATTGGGGAACATTTTGCCCAGCGAGCCGATTTCCAGCTGATAGGGATAACCCATGTGCATCAGCACAAAATCCATATCGGGATATTCTATGAACAGGGGACACAGCTGCAGCGGGTTGCCGTTGGGAATGATGTTTTTGTTGCTGGCAGCCATGCCCGTATGCATCTGCGTGGGCAGGCCGTGCTTGCAGACAAGATTCAGCACATAGCGGAACATGAAATCCTGATACTGCACGGTCTGGGGCAGATAGCCGTTGTCTTCGCGCAGGGCGCGGATGAAGCTTTCTTCGGCTTCGGCATAGGAGGCGTAACCGATGCGTATGGTGCGGTCGCAGGCAATGGTGGTTTTGAAGGCCACACACCCTGCTTCCACATAGCGGCGCACGGTCTCCTCACAGGCGTCCAGCCAGTCGATAAAGGTGTGGATGGGCGTGCCGAGCGTTTTGCGTACGTCCTTGATTTGGATGCGCTCCACAAACTCCTCCATGCGGAAAGCGGGACGCAGATAACGTCGGTCGCAATCGATATCCGAATCCGCGATGCCGCACAGGATGCCCGCACGCTCCAACCCTTTGCCGTAGTTTGGAGCATCAGCCTTGGCGCTGAATTTGGCGCTGAGGGCTTCGATGGTATCACGGCTGATGGAGGGAATACCGTACAATTCCCTTGCCACGCGCTCATGCATGCGGATATAGCCCGTGTTTCGGCAGGCTTTCCAGTAGGGCTCGCAAAGCAGCCAGCGTTCCATCACAGGCAGAGAAGGGTCCATGACGCGTTCAAGCATTTCCAAACCCATGCCCGCGGAGCGCAGGTCAAAACGTGCATAGGTATTGACCGTTGTTTTCAGATAATCGGGATGTTTCTCTCTTTTGTATACGGCAGTATGCTCGTGGGTATCGATCACCTTGAGTGCAGCGATATAACTGTGAAGCTCCTCGCGGATGCTGTCGTGGTTCATCATCCAAAGCCCTCCGTTTCACAGGGTAACTGCTTTTATTATAGAATGCGGAGCCTGACAATGCAATCGGTTGCTGTGCATTCAACAATGCACAGGCATGGCGTGTGCGTTTAGGGCAACTTTTCGCGTTGCCGCCTTGCATGCGCGCAGCAAGTGCGGTATCATAACAGACGGAGTGTGATGATGATGACCGAACGCCTTTATTATGACAATGCTTATCTGACCGAGTTTGACGGCACGGTGCTTGCGTGCAAGCCCAACGGCGAAATCTTTGATGTGCTGCTTGACCGCAGCGCGTTTTATCCCACCTCGGGCGGACAGCCCTTTGATACAGGCGTGCTGGGCGATGCCCGTGTGGTGGATGTAAACGTAACGGAGGGCGAAGTGTGGCACACCGTTACCAGGGCACTGGAGGTGGGCGCGTGCGTGCATGGCGTCATTGATTGGCAGCGCAGGTTTGACCATATGCAGCAGCACGCGGGCGACCATATGATCGCGGGCGCGCTGCACAGGCTGATGGGCGGCGTGACCATCGGCCTGCATATCAGCAGCGATGTTTCCACCATCGATGTAGCCATGCCGCAGGGCGTTACGCGCATTTCCGATGAAGAGATCCGCAGGATCGAACTGGATGTGAACGAGCATATCCAGCGAGATGTGCCCATTCGCTGCTGGTTTCCCCAACAGGATGAACTGGCAAAGCTTCCGCTTCGCAAAGAGCCTACCGTGAGCGAACATGTACGCATCGTTGCCATCGGCGATGATGAAATGGTAGCCTGCGGCGGTACGCACCCCTCCACGGCAGGACAGCTGGGGCTGGTAAGCATCCTTTCTGTCGCGCCCGCCCGCGGCAAGATGCGCGTGACCTTTGTGGCAGGCAAGCGTGCGCTGGAAGAACATTTCCGCAATAAGGACGCCGTGCGCGAAGCGAGCGAGCTTTTGTCCGCCAGGGCGGATGCGCTGCCCGCTGCTGTCAAAACCCTGCAGGACAAACTGCGTGCAGCGGAGTACGAGCTGAACAGGCTCAAAAAAGAACAGCTGCTTTCGCGTACGCAGCAGCTGCTTGACGAGGCGGAGGAGCTTGCAAACGGCGCAAAGCTCGTATCCTGCTTTGTGGATGCTGATGCCGTGCTGCTCAAGGATGTAACGGCAAAATTGATCGAGCAGCCGGGCGTGATCGCGCTGATGGGCGCACTGAATGGCGAGCAGGCCCTCTATGTATTTGGCCGTTCGGCGGATGTTAAGACGGATATGGGCGCGCTTCTTCGTGACAGCGCCCGCCCGCTCGGCGGCAAAGGCGGCGGCAGATCCGATTTTGCACAGGGCGGAGGCCCCAAAGAAATTCTGGAAGCGGCGAAGAATGCAGTTAGCAATAAGTAAACAGAACAAAAAGGAACGGGGAATGGTGACCGTTCCTTTTGCTTTTTTGAGCTTTTTAGTTATTTTTTGCAAACAAAAACCGCCATGAAAATTTGCAAGTTTCAGACGGTTTATTTGGGCTGATTTTTACTTTGTTCTGATATCAAAAAAGTTTCAAACTTTTTTAAAGCGGCAAGATTCTCAGGCGAAAGAGAATGTTGCTGCCTTTTTTGCGTGTAAAGTTGGTCTTCGTCGCTCAAGCCAAGAAGATAATCGGAGGATACTTGGTATAAACGACAAATGGCAACAAGTGTTTCGTGTCCAGGTGCACTTTTGTCCTGCTCCCAACAACGAACCGCATAAAGGGATACGTTCAGCTTTTCGGCAAGCGTTTGCTGCGTGTCGCCGTGGTCTTTGCGGATTTCTTGTAATCGTTCGCCTATCATGTACTCCCCTCCTTATATAAGTATATATGATTTTATTAGTTGTTATAAAAAATGATGAATATATTGTTATTCTTGAATTAATGTGATAGAATTAATATCAGTAACGAGCTTGGTTGAGAACGTTGTTGCTATGTTTGATGGAAAGGAGGATAGGGGTACAGGTGTGATTCATGATTTTGGAAAAGATTACAAAAAGATATTTAGACAAAATTCAAATTAAAGAAAGTAGGTTTAAGGTTATGAAAAAGCTAATTTGCTTGCTGTTGGCTGGTATATTAATGATTATAAGTTGTTCCGTTGGTTGTGCTGAAAGTGTTACTTTTCCTAGCGTGGCATTTGCGGACTCCCTGAAAATGCTTAGCGATCAATTGTTGGTTCCCTCATCATTGGATGTGCGTAACGTGAAAACAACACGCTTAACGGCTAATGGTGTTACATACCAATTTTGGATTGTCCATTATGTTGCTCAAAATAAATTAGGTGGCTATACCGATGATTTAGCTTATGGTCTTACAAATGCTGTTGGTTTTGAGCATGGTGAAACGGTTATGCAAGTGGGAGACTCCATTTTGGGTTCTGATAACGATCAACTGGGGGGACTTCTTTCTTATATCATTTCTGATTATTTGATCAATACTCAGCAGTGGAGTGGTATGCATGAGCTTACCCCTGAAGAAATAACACTGCTTTTAGGTTATTTTAAGAAATAAATAAAATGGACTGTACCCCAGATAGAGGACAAAAGAACAAGAGAACTTGTGTTTTAGAATGCTCTTGCGAAAACGGACAATAGACAAAGATACCCCCTGTGTAGGATGAAAAACTACACAGGGGGTATTGTAATGTCAAAACGGAACTATACACATGTTAAGGAAATGCTGCCGACTATCCGGCAGATGATGGAACAGGGAAAAACGCTGCGAGGGATGGTTTGTTGAGTATGAGATTTTATACTTTCCTGCGCTTTGAAAGCATGCCTTTTACGATAGCGGAAACGATACCCTGCTTCTGCTTCCGATAGGGTTTTCCCTGCAGGTAGAGCGCTTCTGCTTTCAGCTTGTTCAGTTCTTCCTTGTGCATGGCACGGGGGTCGCGGTTCAGAATGACCATATCCGCCACTTTGCCCGCTTCGAGAGAGCCGCGCTCTTTTTCGTCAAAGGTGACCCATGCACCGTTGTAGGTACACATGCGCAGCGCCTCTTCAACGGTGAGGGATTCTTCGGGCACGGAGTGGTTGCAGGCTTTGTAGATCCACTGGATGGGGTCGGGGTCGGTACAGGGCGCGTCAGAGCCTGCGGAGATCATGATGCCCATATCCCAGATGGTGCGCAGGGGATTGAGCAGGGCTGCGCGGTCGCCGAGGATGGATTCCAGATAGGAATCGGGCTCCTGCGCCCAGCCGATGAAGGCGGACTGCATGGGCAGCTGGATGTGATAATCGCGGCAGATGGCAAGGCCTTCCGCAGTGGGCAGACAGGCGTGGATGATGCCGTGGCGGTGGTCTTTGCGGGGATGATCATCCAAAGCCGCTTTCAGGCAGCGCGTTGCCTGGTCAAACGCCGCATCGCCAATGGCGTGCAGTTCGATTTGCAGGCCTGCGCGGTTGGCCTCTTTGCAGAATTTGATGACGGTTTCATCGTCATAGTACAAAACGCCCTTGTCGTCCGTACCCAGATAAGGGGCGCGGAGGGCGGCGTCCTGCGAGCCGAAACAGCCGTCCAGAGCGGTGGCAAAGCAGCCGCCGATTCGGGGAAGTCCGCGCCCTGTGGCGGCTTTGATGTTCATGGACTGGGGGAATACGCGCAGCTGGAAGCCGCTCTGAGCGCTGCGGCCCACCCACTGCTCCAGCGAAATATCCATATCCATGGGGAAGCCGATGCCGCTGACCGTATGCACAAGGCCGATGCCTTTGGAGGCCATGTGGTCCATTGCGCGCTGCATATTGCCGATCAATTCGGGAATGGAAAGCGAGGAGGACATGTGGTCCGAAACCACAAAGAAGGCCTCCTGATTCATTTCGCCCGTGCTGGGGTGATAGCCGCGAAGGGGCTTGAGCTTCTCATCCAGCATTTTGAGCAAAGGCGTGTTGACCACGCAGGCATGACCGTCGTACTTGACCATCATGAAGGGCTTGTCGGGGCATACGCTGTCCAGCTCCTCACGGTTGACCAGGCGGCCTTCCCTGACGGAATAAGGAGACGCGCCGAAGGCCACCAGCATTTTTCCTTTGGCCTGCGCGGCAAACGTGCGCACCATGGCAAGAATCTCCTCGTTGGAAGTGGCTTCCATTACATTCAGGCCTGCCTGAAAGGTGGCAAAACTGGCGAAATGCTGATGCGTATCGGTAAAGGCAGGGATGAGCGCTTTTTCGCCCAGCTCATGCACGGGCACAGACGCATATTCTGCGGGCAATTCGCTGCCCACATAACGGATGATGCCTTCGTCCTCTACAAGATAATTGGCAACGGTGTTGTTCTGGTCACAGGTGAGGATGGCGCCGTGGTAACAAATCATGGAAATAATCCTCCTTTGCTGAGCGAAATGGTTCAATGCTGCGCAAGGCAGCCGTCAACATAGTCCACCAGTTTTTGATAATCGGCGGTATAGTAGCAGCATTCCAGCACGCGGCGGTCAAGCTTTTCGCAGCGGCAGATGTCGGCAAACACCTTCTCACGCAGCCAGTAGCCGTTGTTGTATTTCTCGCGCAGGTTGCTGCCGCTCAGGTGACGAGAATAGCCTTCGGGGATGCCGTATTCCGTCATGGCGAGGCATTCTTCGCGGGTGTAGTCGGTTTTGAGGTCAGCATCCAGCTGCTCGCTTACGTTCAAGCCGTGGCGTACTGCGCACTGATACAGCTTTTGTGCGCCGTCCCACATCTTTTGACAGACATCCGCGTAGAAGGCCTTGGTCTTGTCGTAGACGGTCTTGGCAGGGCTTCCTTCAAAGTCGGCAGGGGTAAAGGGCTTTCCGTTCCAGTTTTCAACGCGGAAGCCCGTAAGGGGAGCGTCGGTGCGCATGTCAAACAGCTCGGGCTTGGG
>JAZKYW010000103.1:0-4677 GCA_045612325.1 Candidatus Limiplasma sp.
CGGGATTCTTAAGGGATTTATCCCCTAAGCGGGGTGGAGGGGCAGAGCCCCTCCTACTCCTGGGTCTTCAGATAATCGTAGCAGATTTTGGCTTCGGTGATGCCGTCGGGAGTGAGGGTCTCGCTTTCGACCACCATGGGAATGCCCATGGCAACAGCCTTGGCGTATACTGCGGCGACAGGCGCGGTGCCGCGGCCCAGAGGCATGCCTTCGCCATTTTGGTATCCATCTTTGATATGGATGAAAATCAGGCGGTCTTTGAGCGCTTCCATCAGGGCAACAGGGTCTTTGCCTGCGGCGTAGGCCCAGTAGGTATCGATTTCTAGCTTGAGAGCAGTGCGCGCGACCAGCTCGTCATAGACGATGATGCCGTCCTCGTTGGGCAGGAATTCGCGGGAGTGGTTGTGGAAGGCCATTTCAATGCCCTCCGCCTTGAGCATGGGCTGCAGGCGGTTGACGTCATCAATGAACTTGTCCAGCTTTTCCTTGGTGGAAAGGTCGTGACCGGGAATGATGTAAACAGGGTTGTTGATGGCCTTGTGGAAGGCAACGGTGGCTTCGTAGTTGTCCAGCAATTCAGCAAGACCGGTGTGCGTGCCGGAAACAACAACATTGTTGGCAGCGAGCATGGCGTTGACTTCCTCGGCGCTGTGACCGAAGAAACCCGCAAACTCGATGCGCTTGTAACCGATGGCTGCTACCTTGGCAATGGCTCCGGAAAGGTCATCTTTGGTGATATCGCGAACCGAATACATCTGCAATCCGTATTCCATATGCTGTTCCTCTTTTCTGTGCGCCTGCAGGCGTTGTGTTTGATTTATTATATCATAGAAGCGGGCGCGCTGTCATCCCTTTGGTGAAGCGGGGGAAGGGTTGACCGCATGCGATGCAATCTGTTAAAATCAGCGGGAATGAATGCGGGAAAACAGGGAGGAACAGGAATGAAAAAATATCAGCGTACAAAGCTTGCATGCTATGCGGCGTATTTCACCATGTCCTCCATTTTCTGTTTGCCGCCGCTTTTGTTTGTTACGTTTCATGAAATGTACGGCATTTCGTATACGCTGCTGGGCACGCTGGTGCTGATCAATTTTTGCACGCAGCTGCTGGTGGATCTGGTCTTTACGGTGTTTTCCAGGCATTTCAACATTCACAAAGTCGTCAAGGTGATGCCGCTGATCACCTCGTTGGGTTTGATGCTGTATGCTGTGGTGCCCATGCTTGCGCCGCAGGCGGCCTATGCGGGGCTTGTGGCGGGTACGGTGATCTTTTCGGTATCGGCAGGCTTGTCGGAAGTGCTGCTGAGCCCCGTGATTGCCGCCATCCCTTCCGAAAATCCGCAGAGGGATATGAGCACGCTGCATTCGCTGTACGCCTTCGGCGTGTTTACGGTGGTGGTGGTCAGCACCCTTGCGCTCAAAATCATCGGCACGCAGAACTGGATGTATCTGGCGATGTTCTGGGCGCTGGCGCCTGTGGCGGCAGCGGTGCAGTTTATGCTTTCGCCCATGCCTGATATGAAAAATGCCCACGACGCAGACACAGCCCGCAAAACAGGCGGCAGAACGCTTGGCATGGCGCTTTGCGTGGCGTGCATCTTTTTTGGCAGCTGCGCCGAAAACGCCATGAGCAACTGGATATCGGGTTTTATGGAAAATGCGCTGCACATCGATAAGGCGCTGGGGGATATCCTTGGTGCGGCGATGTTCGCGGTGCTGCTGGGCATGGCGCGCATCGGCTATGCAAGATTCGGCAGGCATATCACAAGGGTGCTGCTGGCGGGCATGCTGGGCGCTGCGGTATGTTATCTGACGGCGGGCCTTTCTGCACAGCCGGTTGCGGCGCTGATCGCCTGCGCGCTTACGGGCGTGTTTACCTCCATGCTGTGGCCCGGGTCGCTGATTTTGATGGAAGAAAAACTGCCCGGCGTTGGCGTTGCCGCCTATGCGCTGATGGCGGCAGGCGGCGACCTTGGCGCATCGGTTGCGCCGCAGCTGCTGGGCGTGGTGGTGGATAAGGTGGCGGTGAGCGAAATGGCCGCAAGGCTGAGCGTTTCGCTGGGGCTTACCGCGGAGCAGATCGGTTTGAAAGCAGGCATGCTTGTGTGCTCGGTCTTTCCGATTCTGGGCGCGGCGGTGGTGATCGTCATCATGGCGTATTTCAAAAAGAAGAGCGCAAATGCCTGAAAAACAGAGCATCCTTTATGGATGCTCTGTTTTTTAATTGAGAAACCGCGGCTTGTATGATACAATCAAAGCAGCGAGAAACGTTCATAGCATCATTCTGACAGGAGGCGAAAGCATGTCTGTATACACTACCTTTACCTCTGCAAGCGGTCAAACGCTGGAAAAGGCATTCTGGCCTGCCAAGGGCGAGACCAAAGCGGTCATCCAGTTTGTGCACGGCATGGCGGAGCACATCCGCCGCTATGAAGCAACGGCAAAGTATCTGAATGAGGCCGGCTTTGCGGTGGTGGGGCATACGCATATGGGTCACGGCCCGAAGGCGGATATCCTTGGCTATTTCGGCAAAAACGGCGGCTGGGACGTGCTCATCGAGGATGTACACGCCCTGCGTATGGAAACGCAGAAGCAATTTCCCGATGTGCCGTATTTTCTGCTGGGGCACAGTATGGGCAGCTTTGTGGTGCGCGGCTACAGCCTGAAGTATGCAAAAGGGCTTGCGGGCATTATCCTCAGCGGTACGGGCCATTTCGGCAAACCGCTGGTAAGCGCGGCGCTCGTTTTGAGCAACGCCATCTGCCTTGCGGGCGGCGCAGCCAAGCCCAGCGCCTTCCTTGCCAAGCTTACCTCCAACAGCGACCCATCCTACAAAACGCCCTTTGACTGGCTCACCCGCGATGACGCCGAGGTGCAGAAATACATCGATGACCCGCTGTGCGGCTTCCCCTTTACGGCGGCGGGCTACCGCGATATGTTCAGAGGTCTTTCGAGGCTGTACCCCGAAAAACTGGGCGGCATGGAAAAGGATATCCCCGTGTATCTGTTCTCGGGCGACAAAGACCCCGTGGGCGCAAACGGTGCGGGCGTTGAACGCGTAGGCGCAGAAATCAGCGCGGCGGGCGTGAAGGATGTGAGCGTGAAGCTCTATCCCGAAGGCCGTCATGAGATGTTCAACGAGTTCAACCGCGAGGAAGTCCGGAACGACCTTGCCCGCTGGATGGAAGCGCGCATCTGACGCTTGCAACTTGTGCTGAAACGTTGTATCATATTTTTACTTTGGAGCATCCACTGATCAATCGCGAAGGAGTGTCCCCACATGAAAGCGGTAAATGAATTTTTGAAAGAAATCGGCTTTATCCAGACATGGGAAGAAATGCAGCCCGTGGAGGAGAGCTTTCTTGACCATATGAAAAAGGGCATGAACGGCGAAAAGAGCTCTATGCCCATGCTGCCCGCCTATCTCACCGTTGACTCCCTGCCCGAAGAGAGCAAGGACGTCATCGTGATGGACGCAGGCGGCACCAACCTGCGCGTTGCGCTGCTGCGCATCAATCCCGGCAGCAAGCCCGAGGTGCTGTGGCATCACAAGCAGCCCGTGCCCGGCAAGCCCGGCCCCATGACGCCCGAAGCCTTCTTTGACGCGCTGGCACAGGCTGTTGCTCCCGTTGCCGATAAGAGCGACCGCATCGGCTTCTGCTTCAGCTTCCCCTGCCGCATCCGCCCCGATTACGACGGCGAGATCATCTATCTGGATAAGGAACTTGACGTTCCCGGCATCGAGGGTGCGCTCGTGGGCGAAAACCTGAAAAAGGCGCTGGGCAAGCTGGGCGTGAAGAATGACCACAAGGTCGTTATCCTCAACGATACCGTTGCCGCCCTGCTGGGCGCGCTGGCTGAGCATCCCGCCAGCTGCTACAACGGCTACATCGGCATGATTCTGGGTACCGGCTTCAACTGCTGCTACTCCGAGACCAATACCAATATCGGCAAGGACGAAGCCCTGCGCGACAAGCCCGGCAGCTCCATCATCAACATGGAAGCTGGCGCATTCAACGGCTTCACCCTCACCGCTGCCGACCTGCTGGTGCGCGAGTGGGCCGCTGCCCCCGACCAGAACCTGTGGGAAAAGACCATGAGCGGCGAATATCAGGGCAAGCTGATGGACGCGCTGCTCATCTGCGCCGCCAAGGCCGGCTGCTTCAGCGCTGAACTGACCGAGCGCATCCTGACCAAGCCTCTGGGCTTTACCGCTGTGGATATCAGCATCTATCTGGACGCCCCCGCCCGCGCGGGCCGTCTGCATGACCTTGCCCCCGAAGGCGAGGACGCCAAGGCTGTTTATCAGCTGGTGGATGCACTTCTGGAGCGCGCCTCCATGTGCGCCGTCATGAACCTGGCCGCCATCATGCATGCCACCCAGACCGGCCTTGATCCCCTCAAGCCCGTGTGCATCGCCATCGAAGGAACCACCTTCATGAAGAACACCACCTTCAACCGCAAGATCCACGGCATGCTCATCCACTACACCCAGCGCGTACGCGGCCACCACTGCCGCGTGGTCAACACCGACGAGGCCAACCTGGTAGGCTCCGCCGTGGCCGCCATGACGCTGTAAGGGGAAGGACGAGGACGCGGGCCCCCGCCCCGCCCCCCGGCCGGGGCTCTGCCCCGGCACCCCGCCTAAGGGCTTCGCCCTTAGGGATCCCATAGCCGC
>JAZKYW010000104.1:0-3553 GCA_045612325.1 Candidatus Limiplasma sp.
CATGGCGCCTGCGCTGCGGGCAGCGTTCATTACGTCATCCACGTGACCGCGGTTGGCGATGGCAATGATCAACTCATAAAGGTATTTATTCGGCATTTCTGTCACCTCTCCCAGAATGATATTTTGTCCATGAGTAAAGTAGTCGAGACTGCTGGCGCCGCCGATGCTTCCCATCGGCACCATGAAGGCCATACCCTGTCCGGGGATATCCAGACCCAGCTCGCGGCTCATGGATTTGAGCAGGCGCTTGGCGCGGGTGCGGGTGGTCATGGCAAGGCTCAGCTCTTTTTCGGTCTCCTCCAGCCCCAGCAGGTCAAGCAGGTTTTTGCCTGCCGTGCCCTTACACAGCAGCGTTGTCACGGTATTGATGCCGTGCTCCTGAAAAAACACGGGCAACTGATCGTGGTGATCGCGTTTTGCGATGACACCAAGCATACACAGATCATGCATAAGCGTACCTCCGATTATTCGATAATTTCTTCCACAGGCGCGGGGGGCAGGGGCTCGGCTTTCTTCTGCTTGAACTTGAAGATGAGACCGAGGATCTGAATGGTGATCAGGGGCGTCATGGCAACCATGGCGACCACGCCGAATGCGTCGGTGGCAACATCGCCGCCCATAGCGATGCATGCGCCCATGGCAAGCGGCAGCAGGAAGGTGGCTGTCATGGGGCCGGATGCAACGCCGCCGGAGTCAAAGGCGATGGATGTAAAAATGGGCGGTACGAAGAACATGAGCAGGATGGCAACGAGATAGCCGGGGATGAGCAGATACAGGATGTGGATGCCTGTGATGATGCGCATCATGGAAAGGCCTACGGACACAGCCACGCCGATGGAGAGGCTCAGGCCCAGCGCCTTCTGGGGGATGGCGCCCGCGGTGAGCTCGTACACCTGCTTGCTGAGCACGTGCACGGCAGGCTCGGCGGATACGACAAAGTAGCCGATGAGCATACCAATGGGGATGAGCAGCCAGCGCGCATCCATAACGCCGAGGGCTTGTCCCAGGAAATTGCCCATGGGCATGAAGCCCACGTTAACGCCCGTCAGGAACAGCGCAAGGCCGAAATAGGTGTACAGAAGGCCTGCAACGATGCGGAATACCTCGCGCCTGTGCAGGTGCAGTACGGTTAGCTGGAACAGCACAAAGAAGGCGGCGATGGGCAGCAGCGCGATGGCCACTTCCTTCATATAGTGGGGGAAAGCATGGGCGAACATGGCGCTCATGGCGCGTGTATCCGCCACGTCCGTCAGGGCAGAGGTGGTGGAGTAGTTGGCGCCGTTGGGGCGGAAGATGAAGCCCAGCAGCATAACAGCCAGAATAGGGCCTACGGAGCACAGGGCGACCAGACCGAACGAGTCGTTTTCGGCGTTGGAGTCGCTTCGGATGGAGCTGACGCCCACGCCCAGCGCAAGGATGAACGGTACGGTCATGGGGCCGGTGGTCACGCCGCCGGAGTCAAAGGCGACGGCAAGGAATGTATCGGGAACAAACTGCGCCAGCACAAACACGAATACGTAGCAGCCCAGCAGCAGCCATTTCATGGGGATGCGGAACAGAATGCGCAGAAGCGCTACCACAAGGAACAGACCCACGCCGATGGCGACCGCCAGAATCAGCGTCATGTTGGGCACGCCGGGCACCTGCTCGGCAAGCACCTGCAGGTCAGGCTCGGAGATGGTCACAATGATGCCCACGAGCAGAGAGATGAGCATGATGAGCCACAGCTTTTTGCTGCGGGTCATGGCAGAGCCCACATGCTCGCCGATGGGCGTCATGGCAAGGTCGGTACCCAGTGTGAACAGACCCATGCCTACGATGAGCATTACCGCGCCTACCAGAAAGCCCAGCATGGCGCTCACGGGTGCGGGCACCCATGCAAAGCACATCGCCAGCACGATCAATGTGATGGGAAGTACGGATGCAAAGGCCTCTTTCCATTTTTCGTTCAGAATGCTGTGGTGTGTGTAACGCCGCAGGTAATTACCGCGATGTTTTTTCTTGTCTTTGGTCATTCCATCACCCCTCTGTATTATTGAATCGTCCCATCAGACGCACGGTCACGACGCCCGCAATCAGCAAGGCAGCTTCGGCCCAGAACAGCATTCCGTGCGTAAAGCCCGGAAATACCAGCCCGAGCGAAACCAGCATGAAGCCCAGCACGCCGTAAAAGGCATGCCCCGTGCAGCGCTCAAACAGCCGCCTGACCGTATGCATGCACGCAAGGGCGGATACGGCAAAGCCGCAGACGATGAGTGCGATGCGCGGCGCATCCAAAGCGGACAGGGCCAGCAGGTAAGCCCGATACCACCCCAGACGGATGAGCACAAACGATGCGGAAATGCCCGGCACCACCGTGCCGACGCCTTCCAGCATGCCCGTCACGAACGCCTGCATGGGGGAAAGCGTATCTGCCTGCGCTGCGTTTGCGTGCCAAAGGCACATCGGCAGCGCAGCCGCCACGCCTGCCGCCAGCGAAAGCAGCCAGCGCATCCGAAAGGCTTCGTGCTGCTGCGCCTGCTTGAACAGGTCGGGGATGCCGCCTGCGATCAGCCCGCAGAAGAGAAACAGCATCAGCCGCTCGTGGTGTGCCATCACATCCGAAAGGCCAACTGCTCCCAGCATGATGCCTGATGCAATGCCCGCAGAGGGCAGCAGCAGAAAACGCAGACTGCGCTTTGGCTCACGCAGCAGGCTGAGCACGGCTTCCAGCATCGGACGGTACAGCCCGAAGGCTACCGCCAGCACACCTCCGCTTGCGCCCGGCAGGATGCAGGCGATTCCGATAAGCATACCCTGTAATACGCTGCGCATGTTCCATACCGCCTTTGCAAAAGGGTCTGCAGGAGCATATGCGCGCCGTGGGAAAACAATCACCAGCCCAGTATACAGGATGAATGACAAAAATACAATTTAATAGGTAAGAATTTTACAGCATATTCATAAAAAAAGCCCCGGCAAAGCCGGGACTTGTAAGTGGAAATATCAGGCAAGCAGGTCTTCCAGCACCTTCTTGAGGTGAGCCACATAGTAGGAAGGATCGAAGGGCTCGCCGGTGGCCTTTTCCAGCAGCTCGGAAGGATCGTAGAGGCTGCCGTACTGGTGGATGTGATCGTTGAGCCACTTGTTGATGGGGGCAAGGTCGCCCTTTTCGATCAAGGCGTCAAAGTCAACGTCCTTCTTCATGGCATTGAGGATCTGGCTGGCGTAGGCGCTGCCCAGCGCGTAGCTGGGGAAGTAGCCGAACATGCCGCTGGGCCAGTGCACATCCTGCATCACGCCCATGGAATCGTCGGGCACATCCACGCCGAGGTATTCCTTCATCTTGGCGTTCCAGGCGGCGGGCAGGTCCTTGGTGGAAAGATCGCCGTTCATCAGCTGCTTTTCCAGCTCGTAGCGCACCATGATGTGCAGGGGATAGGTGACCTGATCAGCCAGAATGCGGATGAGGGAGGGCTGTACGTAGTTGGCGGCAAGGAAGAGCTCGCGGTCGGTGGCGTCAGCCAGAGCGGGGAACAGCTCGCGCAGTTTGGGAGCAACAACGGCGAGGAAG
>JAZKYW010000105.1:0-2282 GCA_045612325.1 Candidatus Limiplasma sp.
CCCACAAGGTGCGCGCCGTTGATCACGACTGTCAGCAGCAGGGCGGACTTGGTATCACCCACGCTGCGGAAGGAGTTGAAGATGGCAACGAACATGGCATAGGGCGGCAGGGAGAGGCATACCAGCTTGAGGTAGCGCACGGAATACTCCGTAAGCAGGGGCTCTACCGAAGGATAGAGCATATGCACCAGCGGCTCAGCTGCGATGTAGAGCAGAGCGCACACCACCAGACCAATCAGCGTGCTGATGGAAATGCTCTGGCAAATGGCGGAACGAAGACTTTTGTCGTCATGACTGCCTTTGGCTCGTGCAACAACGATCGCGCCGCCCGTAGCCAGCGAGGTGAACGTCAGGCTTACAAGCACGTTGACCGTGCCCACCATATTGACGGCTGCCATGGCTGCCTCGCCGACGGAGGATACCATGGAGGAGGAAAGTACGTTGATGATCATGATACAGAAGGAGTCCATGATCAGGGTAAACAGCATGCTTGCGATCTCGCGGAAGGTGAAGTGTTCCGAGGTAAAGGAAGCCTCCAGCCAGCGGTTCAGCTTTCGAAACATGATTAAACACACTCCAAAAAATGATGCGCAGAATTAATTACAGTATATGCTTTTTTGTGTGTTTTTGCAATGAGATTGCGCAAAAAAGAACCTCTGTCAGCGCTTGCGGCTGACAGAGGCAAAAACCTTTGTTTGAAAGTGTTTGGAGCGTTTCTTTCAGTCCTTCTTTTCGGGCTTCTTGGCCTTGAAGAGGTAATCGTCCACCTTTTCGCGGATCTCGTCGCTGATCTTGCGTTCGATGGGGAATACGGCGGCGCTGTCAACGCGCTTGGTCAGGTACAGCGCCTGCTGCAGGGTGATATCCAAAGCGTGCTCGTCCAGATAATTGCTCTTGAGATTGTCGCGGCGGTCGTGGATGTAGCCGGCACCGGGAGCGCCGAAGCGGCACAGGTTGACGGCGGGAATGCCCTTATCGGCGAAGGGTACACAGTCGCTGGAGTAGATGTCCAGCTTGGTATCGCAGGCAACGCCCATTTCGCGCATGAGGGCGTCCACATAGCCTACAGCGCCTTCGGCAGCCAGCACGGGCGCAACGTTGATGCCCAGGGTAGCGGCGGCAACGTCGATGTTGATCATCAGCACATGCTTATCCAGCTCGTCCTCGTGAGCGGCTACCCATGCCTTGCTGCCGAGCAGACCCTGTTCCTCAGAGCCGTACCAGTTGAAGCGCAGGGTGCGGGCGGGCTTGTTAACCATGAAGTAGCGCAGAAGCTCCATGAGGATAACGCTGCCGGACATGTTGTCGTACACGCCGGTGGAGAAATGTACGCTGTCATAGTGCGCGCCGAAGGAGATGATCTCGTCGGGATAGGTGGTGCCGGGGATGATGGCGCAAACGTTCTGGCTGGTGGCGTCGTAGTTTTCGCCCTTGAATTCCACATGCACCTTCTTGGCGCCGCGGCGGACGATTTCGGCAGCGTCGGCAGCTCGCATGTTGAGGGCTACGCAATCGCCGTGCGCATCGGTGAGCACTTCGCGCAGCTTGCGGATGTCGCAGTCGGTCTCGCTCAGACGGTCGATGGTGGAGCCGGAGAAGGTGAGGATGCCGGCAACTTCAGCCTTCTGCAGCTTTTCGTAATCCTTCTTGCGCAGGCGGCCGTTGATGAGCACCACCTTGCCCTTTACATTGCGCAGGTGAACGGGCAGCATATTTTCAACATAGACGAACTCAGCGTCCAGACCGCCTTCGGGGGTGTTCTTGCCGCGCTCGTAGCCGGTGACTTCGTATTCCTTTACATAAGGCTCGGTAACGACCAGCTTGGCATGGTCAACGCGGCCGGCCTTGACGGAGAATTCTTCGATTTGCGCCTCAGCGCCGGTGGAGAGGGCTTCCTTGAGCAAACGCTCGGCAGCGGTTCTTTCGGCTTCGGTGCCGCTGACGCGTACATAGGCCAGTTCCTTCAGAAGCGCAAACGCGCGATGGGCAGATACTTTCATGTTGGGGGTCTCCTTCCGTATATCAATGCTGCGTGTATTATAGCACGCTTTTGGGCAAATGTCATCCGAGCGGTTGTATATCTTATGTGCTGCAATTTGGCGGTTGCACGTCTGATTGGGATTGTGGTATACTGAACACACATATGGTTCGTTTCAACTGCATACGGAACAGGAGGGTTTTTGAATGCTTTATCAAAAACAGGTAGATACCCGATATGAGGTAGATGTACTGGTCGTTGGCGGCGGCGCTGCGGGCGTAACGGCGGCTGTAGCAGCTGCGCG
>JAZKYW010000106.1:0-10042 GCA_045612325.1 Candidatus Limiplasma sp.
CGGTGTTTTTCTGCGCGGAATGCATGGAGGAAACCGAGCTTTTCCTGACCGTGGAAACGGAAAAAGGCATGCGCACCAAAACCGTTCCACTCGTGCCCTTTTTGAACGGCATACAGCGCCGCGTGCGCTTTCATCTGCATGGACGCCGCTTCCGCCTGAAAATCGAAAGCAACGGGACCAAACCGTGGCGGCTCATCGGCGGCATGCGCATCGAAATGGATACGGAGGAGGAGTAACATGCAGCCATCCAAACGCCGCGCGCCTTCTGCGTCGCAGTATGAGCCGCTCACTGTGCCTCCCAAATGGTCGGGAGATGAAAAACGCTTCGTCCTTCGCCTGACGCAGCTGATGGACAGCCTGTTTGAAAAACAGCACAGCCTTACAAGGCGCGTTGCCGCGCTGGAGGAGCGTATCAATAAGGAGGAAACCAATGGTTGAAATCAACGGACACGATATCATCATCACGCGCGGCGATAGCCTGTTTCTGCGCGTAGACTTTGGCGGGCGTGACCTGCCCGCAGGGTCGAAGGCGGTTTTTACGCTCAAAAAGACCATTCGCAGCCGCAGCGCCCTTGTGCAGAAAATCTTTGACGCATCCGAGGAGATGCTTGCCGTTTTTCTTACACATGAGGAGACCGACCTGCCCGCGGGCATGTATGTGTGGGATGTGCGCCTGCAGATTCCCCTGGAGGACGGCAGCTTTGAAGTGTATACGCCCATGACCTATGCCGCCTTTGCGGTGCTGGACGCCGTTGGCACGGATATGGGCGTTGCGGGAGGCGGTGCGGAATGACCACGGCTGATTTTTTGAAACAGGTGCTTGCCATTGCCGATTCCGCGCCTTCCTACCGTGAAGGCGGCACAGGCGCGGACGGCACCTGCGACTGCATCGGCCTTGTGATGGGCGCGATGTACGCGCTCGGATGCGGCAAATACGAGCTTCACAGCTCCAACTACTTTGCCCGCAAACAGACCGACGGCCTTTCTGAATTGCAGGATGTTTCTCAGCTTTCCGCAGGCATGCTCGTCTACAAAGCCCGTACGGATACCGCGCGCCTCAACGCACGCTATCTGCCCGGCGGCAGCTGCTATAACGGCGACCTGCTGGATTATTACCATGCAGGCGTTGTGGAAAGCGTGTACCCGCTGAGCATCGTTCACTGTACCTCATCCGCGGAGGCTAACGGCATCGCCCGCGACAAAAGCATCGGCAGCTGGACGCACTTCGGCACGGTCAGCGGTCTTGGTGAAACCGCAGCAAAGCATACCGCTGTGGTGGTTGCCCCAAACGGCAAGCCCGTCAACCTGCGCAAGCGCCCCGATGCACATGCGCCGCTTTTGAGCCGCGTTGCCGTAGGCACACAGGTAAGCGTGAGCGAAACGGCACAGGGCTGGGCAAGGGTGAAGGCAGGCGGCGAAACCGGTTACATGATGCAGGATTTTCTGCGCTTTCAGAATGATGAAGAGCCCTGCGTGCGCCTGCCGCTCAGCGCGGTAATGGAAATCATCGAAACGCTCAGGGCCTATGTGACGGATATGACAGAGGAGGGAACGCTTTGACCAATCAGAAAAACGCCATGAAAATGGAACTGCAGACGTGGCGCGGCTACAGCGCCTATGAAATCGCCGTGCAGAACGGCTTTGAAGGCACGCAGCAGCAGTGGCTGCAAAGCCTGCGCGGCATGGACGGCCAAACCACCAGCGTCAACGGTGTTGAGCAGTTTGAAGGCAACATCGACCTGACGGGCGCGGATGTGCCTGTCGGTCCTGCGGACAGCCGCAGGCTCAGCGAAATCGCCCAGACGCTGGATGCCGTCACCGCTGTCATCCGTCTCACGCAGGATGGCATCGACCTTGGCGGCAAGTACATCGATAACGGCTTGTTCCGCTGACGGAAGGAGGCAGCCCTATGGCGCAGGTCATCAGCCATTATGCCGCCACCGTTGGCGGCAACTCATGCATGTATTACTATGCGGAGGCAAAAAACACCAGCGCAGCCACACGCATCTACACAGGCACGGCGGTCACGCTCCCGGTGGATTATGAATCCCGCCTGACAAACAACCTGTATCCCACCATCGACCCGGGCGGCTGGATCTATGCCGTGTATTTCCGCGATATCACGCCAGTGTATGTGACCGTAACGGACCCCTGCACCCCGCCCTCAAAACTGACGATGGATACCGCAGCCAAAAAGCTTACCATCACAGGCGGCGCAGGCGGTGACCTCAATGCGTGGTCGGGCTTTGGCATAAGCTGGCGCGAACGAAAGATCAGCACCGACTCGTGGGGCGCGTGGAGCGCAGATAGCGTTGTAACGTCCCGCACGGTCAGCGCAGAAGTCAACAGCGGCATGGTACGCCAGTACCGCGCGCGTACCCTCGGTGCGGCGGGCAGCGAGTATTACAGCGCCTATACCGTGTGCGATACGCTGCTCATCGGCAACACCGCCGCCGGCACACCCATCGTGCTGCTGCCTGTGTCGGGCGCGCAGACTTGCTCTTCTTCGCCCTCGGTGGTCATCGAATGCCCTGCCGACCCTGACGGCGATGCCATGACCCTGCAGCGCAGCGTGGACGGCGGTGCATGGGTCACGGCGGTCAGCGTTGCGGGCAGCGGAGGCACCGTGCGCGACAGTTTTTCTGTCGGCACGGGCAGCCATACCGTGCGTTACCGTCTGCGGGATACGAGCGGCACGGGCGGCGGGGAGGATGGAATCTCCTTCACACGCGCTGAAAAGCCGTGGAACCGCGAGATACGCTCGGGCGATATCATTGCCAACCGCGAGATCAGCTTTGTTGCCGATATCCTCGAAATGCTGGAGCGCGTCAATGTGCTCAGGCACTACTGCGGCCTGACGGAGCTTGCATTGCCCGGCACGCCCGGTGCGCTTGCCGACTGGCGCGCACAGCTTCTTGCCATGCAGCAGGCGGTGGAGGAATGTTCCGCT
This sequence comes from Candidatus Limiplasma sp., assembly GCA_045612325.1. Lineage (GTDB taxonomy): Bacteria > Bacillota > Clostridia > Christensenellales > Aristaeellaceae > Limiplasma. The sequence continues at coordinate 2,951 of JAZKYW010000106.1, forward strand.
GCATGCCGTTTGGGCAGCTGCGGTTTTGCATCTGCCGATGCATGGCCAAATGCGCAGCAAATCACGCTTCTGCGTTCGAAACTGGATACCATATAAGAAAGGAGAGAGCAAATGGAAAGAGTATGGGATAAGACCCTGTGCATCCTTGCTGCCTGCGGCGGCGCCGTTGCGGGCATGCTTGGCGGCTGGGACCCTCTGCTGCGCGTGCTGACGGGCCTGATGGCTGCGGATTACGCCACGGGCATTCTGGTCGCGCTGATGGGCAAAAGCGCCAAAACCGAATACGGCGGCCTGAGCAGCAAGGTGGGCGCGGCAGGGCTTGCGCGCAAGGGATTGATGCTGGTGGTGGTGCTGGTAGCCGCCATGATGGACAAACTCATGGATACCGGCAGCGCCATGTGCCGCGATGCGGCCTGCTGGTTTTACATTGCCAACGAGGGCATTTCCATCCTTGAAAACGTAGGCCTGGCAGGTGCACCCTATCCGCAAAAACTGAAGGAACTGCTGGGACAGAAGAAGGAGGAAAATGACGATGGCACAGACGCTTGAAAACCTCATCGCACAGCTGGAAAGCGAAAAGCCCTACAAGGCGCTTTCGGAGGATGATATCCGCAAGCAGGCCCAAAACCGCTATCAGAGCGAGTATGGTCAAAAACGCCTCGAAGCGCAGCAGAGCTTTGAAACGAGTGACGCCGCGCTGGCACGCGAGCTTTCGGGCCTGCAGGCAAGCTACGACAGCCGCAGGGCATCCGCCCAAAAACAGACGAATGACGCCTACTCTCAGGCGGACAGGCATTCGCTGTCCCGCGGCATGCAGCGCTCCAGCTACAACGAGGCAAACCTCACCAATGTTTTGCTGGCAGGTCAGGCTGAGCAGCACGCCATCGACCGCGAGCAGACACAGAAGGAAGCGGACGTTGCCGAAAAGCGCACGCAGCTTTCCACTCAGCTTGCACAGACCCTTCGTCAGCTGGACAGCGACCGTCAGAGCGATGAACAGGCTTACATCGATGAACTGACCGAGCGCGAATATCAGCGCGAGCAGGACAGCCGCGCCAACCGCGATGCGCTGACGATGCAGCTGTACGAGTACCGCCGTCAGCTGGAAAAGGATGCGCAGGAACAAAGCCGATGGGTGGCGGAGTTTAACGCCAAATACGGCAAGTAATGCAAAAACGCCCCGTCTTGTGACGGGGCGTTTTTGATGAACTCACTTTTCCAATTCGTCCAGATTGTAAGGCGTGGTCTGGTATACGAAATAGTTGAGCCAGTTGGAATACAGCAGGTTGGCATGCGAGCGCCACGTTACCATGGGCGCACGGCTGGGGTCGTCGTTGGGGAAATAGTTTTTGGGAATGGCAATGGCCTTGCCTGCCTTCACATCGCGCTGATATTCGCGGTTGAGGGTGTGGGCGTCATATTCGGAATGACCCGTGATGAAAATCTGCCTGCCGTTTCGGGTGGTCACGGCATACACGCCCGCTTCGTCCGAGGAGGCTACGATGCGCAGGGAAGGCTCCTGCTCGATGTCGTTGCGGTCGATGGTGGTGTGGCGGGAATGCGGCACCATGAATACATCGTCAAATCCGCGCAGCAGGATGGAGCGCTCGTAATCGCGGCGGTGGGGGAATACGCCGAACATCTTCTCGGGCAGGGGCTTTTTGTTGATGCCGAAATGGTAGTACAAGCCCGCCTGCGCAGCCCAGCAGATGTGGAAGGTGGAATGCACATGCGTTTTGGACCATTCCATAATTTCGCAAAGCTCTTCCCAGTAATCCACCTGCTCAAAGGGCAAATGCTCCACAGGCGCGCCCGTGATGACCAGACCGTCAAAGCGCTGGTCCTTCACATCGCTGAATTCGCGGTAGAAGGTGAGCATGTGCTGCTCGGGCGTGTTTTTGGACTCGTGCGATGCCGTGCGCACCAGTGTCAGCTCCACCTGCAGGGGCGTGTTGCCAAGCAGGCGCGAAAGCTGCGTCTCGGTATCGATTTTGGTGGGCATCAGGTTCAGAAGCATGATTTTCAGCGGGCGGATATCCTGCGTGGCGGCGCGGGTCTCGTTCATCACGAAGATGTTTTCTTCAGCCAGCGTCAGCGCGGCGGGCAGCCCGTTGGGAATTTTGATGGGCATGGGGCAAAAGCTCCTTTACAAAACTCAGATGGTCTCCAAAGCCTGGGCAAGGCCGGCAATGAGGTCTTCCTTGCTTTCAAGGCCGCAGGAGAGACGCACAAGGTCGCCGGGCACGCCTGCGGCTGCCAGCTCTTCCTCGCTCATCTGGCGATGGGTGGAGCTCGCGGGATGCAGGCAGCAGGTGCGCGCGTCGGCTACGTGGGTCTCGATGGCGGCAAGCTTCAGCGCAGCCATGGACGTGCCCGCGGCCTCACGGCCGCCCTTTACGCCAAAGCTGACAACGCCGCAGCTGCCCTTGGGCAGGTACTTCTGCGCCAGCTCATAGTAGACGTTGGAGGGCAGGCCGGAATAGTTGACCCAGCTGATTTTGGGATGCTTTTCAAGGAATTCGGCGACCGCCTGCGCGTTTTCGCAGTGGCGGGGCATGCGCACATGCAGGCTTTCCAGACCCAGATTGAGGATGAAAGCATTCTGCGGCGCGGGGGTGGAGCCAAAGTCGCGCATCAGCTGCGCAGTAGCCTTGGTGATGAAAGCGCCTTCCTTGCCGAACTTTTCGGCATAGGTGATGCCGTGATAGCTCATGTCGGGCGTGCACAGGCCGGGGAATTTGTCTTTGGCAGCCATCCAGTCAAACTTGCCGCTGTCCACGATGCAGCCGCCTACCTGTGCGCCGTGACCGTCCAGGTACTTGGTGGTGGAGTGGGTAACGATATCCGCGCCCCACTCAAAGGGACGGCAGTTGACGGGGGTGGCAAAGGTGTTGTCAATGATGGGCGGCACCTGATGCGCATGCGCGGCCTTGGCGAACTTTTCGATATCCAAAACCGTGAGGGCAGGGTTGGCGATGGTCTCGCCGAAAACAGCCTTCGTATTGGGGCGGAAAGCAGCTTCCAGCTCTTCGTCGCTGCAGCCGGGGTCGATGAAGGTGAAATCGATGCCCATCTTTTTCATGGTAACGGCAAACAGGTTGAAGGTGCCGCCGTAGATGGACGCGCTGGAGATGACATGGTCGCCCGCGTTGGCAATGTTGAACACAGCGTAGAAGTTGGCAGCCTGACCGGAGGATGTAAGCATGGCAGCGGTGCCGCCTTCCATGTCGGCAATTTTGGCAGCAACGGCGTCACAGGTGGGATTCTGCAGACGGCTGTAGAAATAGCCGCTGGCCTCAAGGTCAAACAGCTTGCCCATATCTTCGCTGGTGGCGTATTTGAAAGTGGTGGACTGGATGATGGGAATCTGACGGGGCTCGCCGTTTCCGGGCGTGTAGCCGCTCTGTACGCATTTGGTTTCCATTCTGTAATCGCTCATGATTCGTACCTCCGGTAACGTAAAGAAAAAAGTGGATTTATCATAGCATGAAGGTTTTGGGGGTGTCAATGTTTCTCAGCGCGGCACACCGTGAGCAGCGTGATCTTTGCCGCATCGGCTTCCCTGAGTACACGCGCGCAGGACATGGCGGTCGCGCCTGTGGTAAGCACGTCATCCACCAGCAGGATGCGTTTGCCGCGCACGGCAAGCGGGTCACGTATGCAAAACGCATTGCGCATGGCTTCAAGACGGGCGGCGCGGTCGCGCTCAAGCTGCGTTTCCGTAGGACGTATGCGCAGCAGGTTGCCATACATCACGGGAAGAGATAAATGGGAAGCAGCAGCCTTTGCCAGCAGCAGCGCCTGATTGTATCCACGCTCTTCAAGGCGCGATTCGTGCAGCGGCACAGGAATCACAAAATCAAAACCCTCGCCGCTTTCGCCTGCCGCAGCCAAAGCATACGCCATCACTTCGCCAAGCAGCCCAGCCGCTGCGGTGTCGGATGCGTATTTCAGCAGATGCACCAATTCGCGCGCCTCGCCTTCGTGAGGAAAGGCGGACAGGCATTGCTCAATATCCCCATGCCGCTCGCGCGAGATAATGCGGTCGGGCTTGAAACGCGAAACAAGCAGCGAACAGCGGCAGTCATGGCAGAGGATGCCATCCTCCTCCAAACCGCGCCCGCACAAATGACATGCATTTCCCTCGGGAAACAGCACATCCATCAACCACTGCATAAACCATCCTTCTTTGGCTCAATGATGTACATATACAAAACCCGCGCCTGTGAAACGGGCGCGGATATGGGATTCTTAAGGGACTTTGTCCCTTAAGCGGGGTCCGGGGGACGGAGCCCCTGGTTACGCAATCTTGTTGGCGCGGTACTGCATCTGGTACAGTTCCTTGTAGGTGCCGCCCTGAGCGATGAGCTCGTCATGGGTGCCCTGCTCGGTGATGCGGCCATCGGCTACAACGGCGATCTCATCAGCATTCTTGATGGTGGACAGGCGGTGGGCAACGACCAGCGTGGTGCGGCCGTGGCACAGGTCATCCAGCGCGGTCTGAATGAGGATCTCGGTGGTGTTGTCCAAAGCGGAGGTAGCTTCGTCCAGAATGAGGATGGGCGGGTTCTTCAGGAACACGCGGGCGATGGACAGGCGCTGCTTCTGACCGCCGGAGAGACGCACGCCGCGCTCGCCGATCTGGGTGTCATAGCCGTCGGGCAGGGTAACGATGTAATCGTGGATGTTGGCGCGCTTGGCGGCCTCGATCACTTCGTCCATGGTGGCGTCCAGGCGGCCGTAGAGGATGTTATCCTTGATGGAGGCGTTGAACAGGTAGATATCCTGCTGCACGATGCCGATGTTGCGGCGGAGGGATTCGCGGGTCAGCTCGTGGATATCCTTGCCGTCGATCAAAATCTGACCTTCGGAAATGTCGTAGAAGTGGGGGATGAGGTGGCACATGGTGGTCTTGCCGCCGCCGGAGGGGCCGACCAGCGCGAACTTCTTGCCCTTTTCGATGGTCAGGCTCACGCCGTTGAGCACGTCCTTGTCATCATCATAGGCATAGACCACGTCGCGGAACTCGATGCGTCCGTCCAGACGCTCCACATCCTCGGCGTTCTCGGCGTCCTTCTCGGGCTCGGCGTCCATGATCTCCACAAAACGCTCAAAGCCGGTAACGCCGTTCTGGTACTGCTCCATGAAGCCGATGAGGGTCATCACGGGGTGGATGAACATGTTGATGGAAACAACGAAGGCGGAGTAGTCGCCGAACTTGATCTTGCCGTTATAAAGGAAGATACCGCCGGCGATGAGAACGACTACGTTGAATACGTCAGTAACGAAGGTGTTGCCGGAGTGGAACTGACCCATGGCCTTGTAAGCGGCGCGGCGGGCGTTGACGAAAGCGGTGTTGCCTTCCTCAAACTTTTCACGTTCCTTGTCGGCATTGGTAAAGGCCTTGGTAACGCGGATGCCGCTGATGCTGCTTTCCACGCTGGCGTTGATCTGGGCGATGGACTTGCGGCTGTCCATGAAGGCCTGACGCATGCGCTTGCGCAGCGTGAAGGAGATGACCAGCAGGAAGGGTACGCAGGCAAAAACGATCAGCGTGAGAACAGGGTTGATGGTGCACAGATAGATAAAGGAAGCAATGATGGAGATGGAGGAGATGATCACGTTTTCGGGGCCGTGGTGCGCCAGCTCGCTGATATCCATCAGGTCGTTGGTCAGGCGGGACATCAGTCGGCCCGTTTCGTGCGTATCGTAGAAGCTGTAGGGCAGGGTCTCCATGTGGTTGAACATGTCGGAGCGCATCTGCGCCTGCATGCGCACGCCCATGATGTGACCGTAGTACTGGATGAAGAAGTTCAGCCCCAGCTTGCACAGGTACAGACCCAGCAGCGTGATGCCGTAGGTAACGATGAGGCGGTACTTTTCATTGGGAATGAGGTCGTTGAGCATGGTGCGGGTGATGATGGGGTATACGATGCCGATGAGCGATACCATCAGCGACGCGATCATGTCCAGCGTGAAGATCTTCATGTGGGGACGGTAGTAGGCAAGGAAGCGCTTGAGCAGCTTGGGCTTCTTGACGGTTTCAGCAGTTTGAGTCAAGTTGACTCCTCCTTTCAAAAGTACATTCTTCCCAATGGGCGTGCAGTTTCAGAAGCGTTGCGGACAGCAGCTGCTTTTCCTCATCACCGAGGGTTTCAAACAGCAGCGCTGCCATATCCTCGCGGTCCTGCTCAAAAGCTTCGGCGTGCTTGACGCCTTCGGGCGTGAGGCGAATTTCAAAGTTGCGGCGGTCGTCTTCACAGCGGCTGCGTTCCACCAATCCGCGGCATTCTACCTTGGCGATCATCTCGCTCAGGCTGCCGGGCTGTATCTGCAGGTGTGTCATCAGCGCCTTTTGCGTCATGGGCCCTTCGCGGTGCAGTGTGAGAAGGATCCTGTTCTGCGAAAAGTTCAAACTGAATTTGTGATACAAAAGGTGACCGCATCGCCGCATCTGACGCATCAGGTCCACATCGGTGGGCGTGGTGACGTGATCAGACATGGTATCGTCCTTTCTGACAGATGTTTGTTAGGTACCTTAGTTATTGCTATTGTATGCCTGCGATTTTGAAATGTCAAGGTACCGAACTAATTTTGGTGTAAAAAAACCTTCCGCGTACAAAGCGGAAGGTTTTTCGTATATCAAGCCTGTTTGCGGCTCTCGCGCCATGCCTTGAAACGGGCGGTGCGCTCGCGCCACACCTTGCGCGTGTTCATGGGGAACAGGTAGCATACCGCCAGCGCCATCAGTACGCCGATGGAGGTATCGAGGATACGGTTGAGCGCGTAGCTGACGTACGCTTCGGGGGAGGAGTTGAACAGGATGATGCACAGCACCACGCCGCCGGGCTGCACGCCGCCCGTCCAGAAACTTTGACAGGCAAGGATCAGGATCACCGTGCCCACCAGCGTAAACAGCGCAAGCAGGGGGGTGTGGGCGCCGTCGGGCACAAAAATCAGGTAGAGGCGGAACATCAGCATACCGATGAGGCCGCCGATGATGGTGCCGTAGAGACGGTTGCCGCCGCCGTTTTTGTAGCCGTCGTTGAGGTCGTGGCCCATGCCGAAGATGACGCCGATGCAGGCGAAGGC
>JAZKYW010000107.1:0-6844 GCA_045612325.1 Candidatus Limiplasma sp.
GGGACCTTCGGCTGGCTTGCTGCAGCGGTTTTGCCTGAGGGATTTTGTTCCTTGGGAAGAAAGGAAGCATTCCGATGCTTAACAAACTGAAAAAGCTTTTTGCACCGCGTGACCTGACGGTGGGCAACACCATGTCGGGTATCGTGATGTTTGCCATTCCGCTTTTGATCGGCAATCTGGCGCAGCAGCTGTACAGCACGGTGGACGCCATCGTGGTGGGACAGTATGTAGGCGATGCGGCGCTGGGCGCGGTTGGCCTGACCATGCCGATCATCAATTTGATTTTTGTGCTCTTTATGGGCATTTCCAGCGGCGCAACGATCGTTGTTTCGCAGTATTTTGGCGCGAAGGACCGTAAAAACCTGAGCAAGGCGGTGGGTACCACCATCATGCTCACCGTGATCAGCGGTTTGATCATGAGCGTTCTGGGCTCGCTGCTCAGCGGTCCGCTGCTGATTTTGCTGGATACGCCTGAAAGCATGATGGAAATGGCCACCGATTATCTCGCCATCGTGATGGTCGGTCTGGTCGCCAACGGCCTGTACAACATCCTCAGCGGCGTAATGCGCGGCATGGGTGACAGCGTAAGCCCGCTGATTTATCTGCTGGTCGCCTGCGTGCTGAACATCGTGCTGGACCTTGTGTTCGTAATTTACTTCGGCATGACCACCGACGGTGTTGCGCTGGCTACCATCATTTCTCAGGCCGTCAGTGCTGTGCTGTGTATCCTGCGTCTGGTGCGCATGAAGGATACGATCGATTTGAACCGTTCCACCCTGCGCATTTCGAAGACCATCACCAACCGCATCGTTCGTTTGGGCGTGCCTTCGGGCGTAACGCAGATGATCTTCTCCATGTCCAGCATTCTGGTGCAGAGCCTGACCAACTCTTTGGGCGCGAACATCGTTACCGCCAACACCATGGTCATGCGTATCGACGGCTTTGCCATGATGCCTAACTTTACCTTCGGCATCGCAGCCACCACCTTTGCGGGCCAGAACATCGGCGCCAAAAAGCTTGACCGCATGTTCAAGGGCACCAAGGAGCTGGTTATGCTGGCTCTGGGCACCGCCATCGTCATGGTCGGCGGCATCCTGCTGGCAGGTAAAAACCTGCTCTACATTTTCACGCAGACCCCCGAGATCATCGATCTCGGTCAGATCATGCTCAAGACGCTGGCGCTGGGCTACATCGTATTTGCGGCCTCTCAGGTGCTGCAGGGCGTGATGCGCGGCGCGGGCGAGACAAAGATCCCCATGTGGATCTCCATCATCTGCACCGTTATCATCCGCATGCCGCTGGCGTATCTGTGGGCATACCTGAGCCGCTCTGCCGAGTTCCCCAACGGCGACCCCATGTGCCTCTACGGCACGCTGCTCATCAGCTGGCTGTGCGGCTGCGCCATGAGCGTATATTTCTACTTCCGCGGCAAATGGCGCAAGAAGTTGAACGAAACCCTGAACATCCAACGCATCTGAAGGGAGAAAACCGATTATGGATACCAAACACAGCCTTGCCGCGCTCATCGCGGAAACCATTGAAAACGTATACATGGGCATCGACGGTCTGCCCACCGCCGATGATATCGCGGGCTTCCTGGAGATCCCCCCCCAGAAGGAAATGGGCGACTATGCCTTCCCCTGCTTCAAGCTGAGCAAGGTGCTGCGCAAGGGCCCGCCCATGATCGCTGCTTCCCTGGCGGGCGCCATCGGCGAGAACGACCTTGCCCGCGCCGAGCAGATGGGCGGCTACCTCAACTTCTTCCTGCAGCGCGATAACTTTGCCCAGAAGACGCTGGAGACCGCTCTGGCTGCCGGCGAGAACTTTGGCGCAGGCACCGAGGGCGAAGGCAAGACCATCTGTCTGGACTACTCCTCCATCAACATCGCCAAGCGTTTCCACATCGGCCACCTGTCCACCACCATGCTGGGCCACTCCATCGCCCGCATCTACCGTTTCCTCGGCTATCAGACGGTGGGCATCAACCATCTGGGCGACTGGGGCACGCAGTTTGGCAAGCTCATCTATGCCTACAAGACCTGGGGCAACCGTGAGGACGTGGAAGCCAACGGCGTTCCCGAACTGACCCGTCTGTACGTCAAGTTCCACGAGGAGGCCGAAAAGGATGCTTCTCTGGAGGATGAAGGCCGCCGCTGGTTCAAGGCCATCGAGGATGGCAACGAGGAAGCCCTCGAGCTGTTCAACTGGTTCAAGGACCTCACCCTGCGCGACGCCAAGCCCGTTTACAAGATGCTGGGCGTTGAGTTCGACAGCTACAACGGCGAAAGCTTCTACGTAGACAAGACCGACCGCGTTGTGGATGAACTGCGCGAGAAGGACCTGCTCACCCTGTCCGAGGGCGCTTCCGTTGTTGATCTGGACGAAGAAGAGAGCGGCATGCCTCCCTGCCTCATCCTCAAGAAGGACGGCACCACCATTTACGCCACCCGCGACATCGCTGCCGCTCTGTACCGCAAGGATACCTACAATTTTGACAAGTGCCTCTATGTGGTGGCTTATCAGCAGGATCTGCACTTCCGTCAGTGGTTCAAGGTCATCGAAAAGATGGGCTACGATTGGGCCAAGGATCTGGTGCACGTTGCTTTCGGCATGATCAGCTACGAAGGCGCAAGCCTGTCCACCCGTAAGGGCCACGTGCTGTTCCTCGAGGATGTGCTGAACATGGCCATCGAAAAGGCTCGCGCCATCATCGAAGAAAAGAACCCCAACCTGGAAAACAAGGACGAAGTTGCCCGTCAGGTGGGTATCGGCGCCGTGATTTACGCCGACCTGCAGAACGGCCGCATCAAGGATATCGACTTCCGCTGGGACCGCGTACTCAGCTTTGACGGCGAATCCGGCCCCTATGTACAGTACACCCACGCCCGCTGCTGCAGCGCTCTGCGCAAGGCCGAGGGTCTGGAGGCTGTGGAGCCCGATTACAGCGCCCTCAGCGACGACTACGCTCAGGAGCTGCTGCGCCAGCTGAGCCGTTTCCCCGAGACGGTGCGCGAGGCCGCCAATCGCTACGAGCCCTCTATCATCACCCGTGCTGTGACCGAGCTGTGCAAGGCCTACAACAAGTTCTACTATGAAAACCGCATCATCGTGGATGAGGCCGCCGTGCGCGAAGCCCGCGTGCGCCTGACCCGCGCTGTGAAGAACACCATCAAGACCGGTCTGTACCTCATCGGTATGGAAGCTCCGGAGCGTATGTAATGAAAAGCATTACCAGTCTTAAAAATCCTGCCGTGCAGGATGCACGCGCGCTGGCGACCGCTAAGGAGCGGTCGCGCCAGCGCGCTTTCCTGCTGGACGGCGAACACATGGTGGGCGAAGGCCTGCACAATTGCCCCGAACGTGTAAAGACCGTGTTTGTGGATGAAAAGCGCGTTAATGACTTTACCGCACTGCTTGCGCTTGCGCAGTGTGAGGTGTACAGCGTGCCCGAGCATGTGCTCAGCGCCATCTCTCAGGTCAAAACGCCGCAGGGCATTGCCGCCGTGTGCGCCCTGCCCGATGCACGCGAGCTTGCGGACATGGGAGATAAGCTCATCCTTTTGGAAAACGTGCAGGACCCCGGCAATGTAGGCACTGTGCTGCGCACGCTGGACGCTGCGGGTTTCAACGGCTGCGTGTTTACGCCCGGCTGTGCCGACCCCTACGGCCCCAAAACGTTGCGCGCTACCATGGGCAGCACATTCCGCGTGCCCATGTGCTTTGTGTCTGATGCTGCCGAAGCTGCCAAAACGCTGGCTGAAAACGGCTATGCCGTCATCGGCGCTGCGCTGGACGGCGAGCCCTTCTATGAGCGCGGCAAGCTGCCCGAAAAGCTGTGCGTGATTATTGGCAACGAAGGTCAGGGCATGACGAAGGAAACGCTTGCCAACTGCACCCACCGCTATCGCCTGCCCATGCACGGCGGCGCGGAGTCGCTCAATGCGGCGGTGGCTGCTGCCATCTTTATGTACGACCTCATCAACCGCTGAGGGGGAGAAACGCATGATTCGCAATATCGTGTTTGATATGGGCAAGGTGCTTCTTGATTACGACCCTCTGCAGGCATGCCTGCGCCATGCGGGCGCCCCTGAAAAGGCGGCTGTTTTGAAGGCGGCGATTTTTGACCATCCCGACTGGCAGGCCAAAATCGATACGGGTTTTCTGTATGACGATGAGTATCTGCTGGATGTGCTGGACCGCCTTGAAACGCAGGAGCTGAAAACGCTCGCCAAAGATATTATGGGCGATTGGTGGCTGGACAGCCTGTTTCCTGTACGCGGCATCAGGCAGGTCATCGAACGCCTGCTGGAAAAAGGCTTCCGCCTGTATGTGCTGAGTAACTGCGGCTACTTCTTCCACAAGTTCAGCTATAAAATTCCCCATGTGGAACGTTTCAGCGGTCTTCTGGTATCTGCTGAGGAGAAGCTGATTAAGCCTGACCCCAAAATTTTTGAGCGCCTGTGCCAAAAGTTTGAGCTTCAGGCCGATGAATGCGTCTTTGTGGATGACCTGCAGAAGAACGTCGACGCTGCCGTTGCCTGCGGCATGCAGGGCTACTGCTTTGCCGATATGGATGCGCAGAAGCTGACAGCCTGGCTGGAACAACTGAATGCATAACAAAACGCCTCCGCGTGAAAATGCGGAGGCGTTTTTGTATTGTGAGGTTTATTCGGGTTTTTCAACGCTGTTGTTGAACTTATCCAGCCACAGCGCGGCGACAACGCCCGCAACGAGGCAGATGATGTTCACAATGCAGCTGCCCACGCTTGCAAAGCTTGCAAAGGGAATGATGACCAGCGTGGCGGCGATGACAACGCCGATGATGGCATGGAACACCACGGAGTAGTGGTTATCGATGAGCCAGCTGACAGCCTTGACGAACAGCACGAAGGTGATCAGCGCACCGAGACCGGCAGGAACGAGTACGCCAAAGTTCAGGGAGCCGATGCCATCCACAAAGGGCTGGTACAGGTTGAGGGGCATCAGCAGCGTGGAGAAGCTCATGCCGGGGGCGATGATGCTGAGCGCAAGGCAGAAGCCGCAGAACATGTAGGCGGGGAAACCCGTGGGAATCTGCAGGGAGATGACCTTGAGGGAGAGCAGCAGCGCAAGCACTACGCCAAAGGCGATGGCAAGCGCGGTCCAGGAAGCCTTGCTGCGGCCCTTCAGCCCGGCTTCACGGAACAGAGAGGGCAGCATGCCGCCGATCAGACCGATGAACACGCAAAGGGAAGGCGCTTCAAACTTTTCAAGCAGAAAGCCCAGCAGCTTGGCAATACCAAGGAAGCCCAGCACAACGCCGATGATCACGGGGATGAGCAGGCGCATGTGTTTTTTGAAGGTCTTGAAGGGGTGGCTCATCAATTCCATGATGGGCTGGTACACGCCGAATACCACGCACAGCACACCGCCGGAAATGCCGGGCAGCACAGCGCCCAGACCGATGAGGGCGCCGTGGATCAGGCGCAGAAGAAAACCGGTTTTGTTTTGATTGTTTTTCATGTTGTTTATCCTCCCGGGAAGAGAGCGTTCTTCCCAAAAATGTACCTGATTATCATAACAGAAGAAGCCGTGCAACGTCAAGCAAATACGAAGGTTGCGGCGGTCGGGTGCGCTTTACGCCATGCCTGTATTGTGGTATACTTAAAGTTGATTGAAATCTGCTTAAGCGGAAACACTACAGCCCTGCATATACCGCGGCAGGGCAGAGGGAAGGTTTTCGGGTATGGGTGCGAATATGGGCAGGCTCGAACGAGACGTCATGGAAAACCGCGAGCTGAGCTGGCTTCGCTTTAACGGGCGTGTTCTGGATGAGGCGGATGACCCCGCCAATCCGCTTTTGGAGCGCGCGAAGTTTCTGGCCATCGTTACGTCCAATCTGGATGAGTTTATGCAGGTGCGTTATCAGCGCATTTATATCGGGCGTGAACTGCAATCCAAGGACATCGGCGGCGTTACGGGCGAAAAGCTCTACCGCAAGGTCAACAAGGCCATCCTGCACCAGTGCAACCGCCAGTACACGCTGTATGAGGGCGTGCGCAGCGAACTGTACCTCAAAAACGTGCGTTTGTTTCCCACCTTCCCGCTGGATGATGCGATGAGCGAGCGCGAGAAGGTGCTGTTTGAGCGTGAAATCAGCCCCTACCTGAAGGTGGAAGACCTTCTGCCCGACCGCGTGCAGCAGAAAAAGCTGTACCTGTGCGTAAAGCTGGTACGCGGACGCCGCAAGGCTGCACAGTTTAAAATGGTCGCGCTGCCCACGTCGCTTCTGCGCCTGTATGACCTGTCCGACAATGAGGACAAGCAGTGCCTCATCCGTGTGGAAGATATCATCAAGCACTACGCCTACCGCCTTTTCCCGCGCGAGGAAGTGGAGCACGCTGCCGTATTCCGCGTGCTGCGCAACCAGAACTTCCCCGTTGTGGAAGAAAGCCGCGCGGACGTTGTGCCTGCCGTGCGCGATATGCTTGCCAAACGCCTGACGGGCGATGTGATGCGTCTGGAAGCCGAAGAGCGCATGAGCGAGGAAATGCTCACGCTGCTGATGAAGATTTTCAAAGTGGAGCAGGAGAGGCGCTACCGCGTCACGGGCCCGCTGGATTTGAATAAAATGCTCATGAGCCTCTACAGCATGGTCAAGCGCCCGGAGCTCAAGTACTCCGTTGTGAAGCCTGTAGCCGTGCCCGAGCTGATGGGCGAGGATGTATTTGAAAAAATCGATGAGAAGGATTGGCTTTTGTACCATCCCTATCATTCGTTTGACCCCGTTGTGCACCTGATGCAGCGCGCGGCGGAAGACCCCACCGTGCGTACCATCAAGCAGACGCTCTATCGCGTCAGCGGC
>JAZKYW010000108.1:0-8541 GCA_045612325.1 Candidatus Limiplasma sp.
TGCGGCTTGGGCAAAGCAACGGGCAAATCTTTTAGAAGGTCGATGTATGCCTCGTGCACCGCCTTGCGGCCTGCGATATCTTCGCTGATGCGGCGCAGGTTGCACAGGCCCATCGCCGCCTGAAACTCGTTCATCTTGGCGTTGCCGCCCGCGCTTTCCACGCTTTCGGGGCCGGTGATGCCAAAGCTGCGCTCCAAAACCAGTCTGCGGGCAAGCGCGGAGTCCTGCGTGGTGATGGCGCCGCCCTCGATGGTGTTGAACACCTTGGTGGCGTGGAAGCTGAACATGCTGGCCTTGCCGAATGCTGCGGCGGATACGCCGTTGCGCGTTACGCCAAAAGCGTGCGCGGCGTCGTAAATAACAGGGATGTGATACTTTTGGGAGATGCGCTCCAGTGCGTCCACGTCGCACAGACGTCCGTAGACGTGTACAGGCAAAATGGCGCGGGTGCGGGGGGTGATGAGCTTTTCAACGCATTCGGGGTCGATGAGGCCGTCCTCGGTCACATCGGCAAAGACAGGCGTAAAGCCCCTGCGTACGATGGCGTGTGTGGTGGAAGCAAACGTGAAAGGCGTGGTGATGATCTCGCCTTCCTCAAGCTCCAAAGCGGCGATGAGCGCCTCGAGGGCGAGATGACCGTTGGTGAACAGCTCCGTTTCGGAAACGCCCAGATATTCGCACAGCGCCTGCTGAAGCACGTTGTGCTTGGCGCCGCTGTTGGTGAGCCAGCGGCTTTCCCAAAGCGGGCGGATCTCCTCGCAAAATTCTTCAAACGCAGGCATGGAGCTGCGGGTGACGTTGATGCGCATGAAAGCGTTTCCTCCTGCTGCCCATAAAATGAAAAAGAAGGGCATAAGCCCTTCAATTATAACGCTTTTTGGGTTTTTCTTCAAGTGGTGCGGCGGGCGGAATAGGACAGGCGCATCCTGCCGCGCAGCGGTGCGGCGCGCAGCCTGCGGCGGCGTGCGTACACGGGGGTTTCAAGCTCGGGCCAGGCGTCCTCATCGGGCATAAGACCCCAGCGGCGCACAGGCAGCCCCGAGGATACCTTGACCCAGATGAAGGGGTGCATTTCATCCAGCTTTTCAAGCACCATGGCAATGTAGGCGCCCTTGCTGTTTTCATCAAGACTGTGCGGCGCAACGCCCAGTTCGTTGAGTACATCCACCAGACGGCGCAGAGAGGTTTTTTGAATGAGCGGACGCATGCGCTCGCGCAGGATGCCCAGCTCGGTCTCATCCATCTCTTTGCCCGTAAGGGCGTGATAGGTATCCTCGGCGTTGTTCAGAAAACGGTCCAGCGCATCCAGCGCACGGTCGCCCGCGCGCCACAGCACCTTATCCACCGCAGGAACGGCCCAGCGGCTGGTGAGCAGTTCGTTCATGCCTTCCGCGCCCTTTTCTTCGGCAAGCACGGAGGTGAGCGCGCACAGATGCATCAGCGCCGAGGGCATATCCTGCATGCCCTCGCTCATGAAGCGGAAATCCTCGCGCAGCTTGATATCCTCGGGGCGGTCGCTCCACCGGTAGTACCTGCGGCGGAAATCGTCGTCGGGACGGTATTCCACGCAAAGGCCCAGATGCACCAGCGCGCCCAGACGCGGCACCGCGTCATCACGGTTGATGAAGTGGCACAGCGGGTAGGCGGCGGGGTCGTACACGAAACGCCCCGTTGCCACCGTGGGGGAGGCAAAACCGTAGCCCACCATGTTCTGCGCAAGCACGCCGCGCTCGGTCATCAGCCTGTGGGCAAGCACCTGCATCACCGCGCCGCCCTGCGAATGGCCCGCCATCCACAGCCTGAAAGGCGAGGAAAGGCTGCGCAGGGAGGCAAACACGTCGTTGAGCGTAAGCTTTTCAAGCCCCAGCGCCTCAGCGGCGGAGGGGAAAACGATCTCATCCGCGTTGGATTCAAAGCTTTCGCACAGCTGATAAAAGCCGCGGTGAAAGCCTTCTTCAGGAGTGAAGCGGAAGTTGGAGATCCAATCATAAAAACGGCTGCCCGTACCCATGAACCCCAAAGCCAGCACAAAGCGGCCGTCGCCTGCGGGGCGCATCATGCATACGGCTTTGACCGTATCGCTGCGTTCGCGCTGCCTGAGCGCTCCCGCCAATTGCGAAAAGGGGTTGTATTCCCTGAGCGCGGCGCGCGCCTTGAACAGCTTGAAATGGCTGGATACCCCGCCGTGGTCCATACCGCTTTGCAGGCTGTCGTCGATCAAAATGGAAAAATCGTTCCAGCCGGCGGCCTTCCACGGGTCAAGCTCAAGGGAATAGGCGGTGGAGGCAAGCTCCGCCGAAAGCAGCGCCGCTTCATGGGTCAGCGGCGGGCGCAGCCTGTGAAATGGACCGCGCGCAAAGGGGCGCAAAAGCGCATCCACATTGGAAAGGTCGCAGCCCGTCTGCGGGCCGCGAAGGGACTCATCTGCCGCCGCTTTTTTTTTGGCCGGCTGCAGCCACGAAAACAAACTCATGCATATCCTCCGAACAAATAAACAAAAAGCTCTTGCTTTATTATAAACGATTCCGGCCGCGGTGCAACGGCAAGTTCCGCAAATTACATACACCGAAAGAATTTACGAAATTTCTTTGTACATATGGCCTTTCCTATGATATAATAGAAAGGCCGCGCATCATTCCGCTGTGAAACGGTGCGGCGTGAATACAAGGAGGACTTTCAACTTGAAAAAGACAAGAGGCATGATGGGCTATGTGGTGCTGATCGCCGCCTTTATCGTGATCGCTTTGGTGCTTAACGGCGGTCTGGGGCAGGCGAAGGACCCCCGCATCGAGTACCCCGAGCTGCTCACGGCCATCCGTGAGGACAACGTCAAGGCGGTCGCCATCCGCGGCACGTCTCTGGTGGGCCTGTACCGCAACGGCGATGTGGCGGACAGCGACTTCCCCGAGCGCGGATATGATTTTGAGACCACCATCGGCGAAGATTTCATCGACACCGTGCGCCAGATGGCAGCAGCCGAGCAGGATCGTCCGCTGGATGATGTAAGCGTAAGCGATCTGCCCTTTACGGTGGAATACCGCGCTCCCGTGACCACTCCGTGGTATGTGGAGTTCCTGCCTTTCCTCATTATGATCGGACTTACCTTTGTGCTGTGGTATTTCATCATGGCGCGTCAGTCCGGCGGC
This sequence comes from Candidatus Limiplasma sp., assembly GCA_045612325.1. Classification (GTDB taxonomy): domain Bacteria; phylum Bacillota; class Clostridia; order Christensenellales; family Aristaeellaceae; genus Limiplasma. The sequence continues at coordinate 3,147 of JAZKYW010000108.1, forward strand.
AACGGCAAGGTCATGAACTTCGGCAAGAGCCATGCCCGCGTGGTGGAGCCCGGCAAGAACAAGATCACCTTTGCCGATGTGGCAGGCTGCAAGGAAGAAAAGGAAGAGCTGCAGGAAATGGTGGACTTCCTCAAAAATCCCAAGGCCTACACCGAAATGGGCGCCCGCATCCCCAAGGGCGTGCTGCTCGTTGGCCCTCCCGGCACGGGTAAGACGCTGCTTGCCAAGGCTGTGGCAGGCGAGGCCAATGCGCCTTTCTTCAGCATCTCCGGCTCCGACTTTGTGGAAATGTTCGTAGGCGTGGGCGCAAGTCGCGTGCGCGATCTGTTTGACCAGGCCAAGAAGGCCGCTCCCTCCATCGTTTTCATCGACGAGATCGACGCTGTGGGCCGTCACCGCGGTGCGGGTCTTGGCGGCGGTCACGACGAACGTGAGCAGACCCTCAACCAGCTGCTGGTGGAGATGGACGGCTTCAGCATGAACGAGGGCGTTATCGTGATGGCTGCGACCAACCGCCGCGACATCCTCGACCCCGCGCTGCTGCGTCCCGGCCGTTTTGACCGTCAGGTCACCGTGAACTACCCCGACCTGGAAGGCCGTGTGGAAATTCTCAAGGTGCACTGCCGCGGCAAGAAGCTGGATAAGGACGTTGATCTGGAGAACATTGCCAAGCGCATGCCCTTCTCCAGCGGCGCTGACCTTGAAAACGTCATGAACGAAGGCGCTCTGCTCGCCGTACGCCGCAAGAAGAAGGTCGTCAGCCAGCAGGATCTGGTGGACGCGGTGAGCCGCGTGCAGATGGGTCCCGAAAAGCGCAGCCACAAGGTGACCGAAAAGGACCGCAAGCTGACTGCCTGGCATGAGGCCGGTCACGCCGTGCTTTCCCACCTGCTGCCCGACTGTGACGATGTGCATCTGGTGACCATTGTTCCCCGCGGTCAGGCCGGCGGTTACACCCTCACCCTGCCCGGCGAGGAAAATGACGGCTATCGCCGCAATGAGCTCATCTCCCGCATCACCATGATGCTGGGCGGTCATGCTGCCGAGCGCGTTGCGCTGGATGACATTTCCACCGGCGCCAGCAGCGATATCAAGCGCGCCACCGAGCTGGCCCGCCGCATGGTGACCCAGTGGGGCATGAGTGATGTGATCGGTACCTGGTACCTTGGCAGCGACCAGGAAGTATTCGTAGGCATGGAGTTTGGTCAGAGCCGCGAATACAGCGAGCAGTCTGCCGCCACCATCGATACCGAGGTCAAGCGCCTCATCGACCTGTGCTACGAGCGCGCCTGCCAGCTGCTGACCGAGTACCGCGACCGTCTGGACGCGGTGGCCGAGGCACTGCTGGACCGCGACACCTTGGGCCGCGCCGAGTTTGAAACCGTGATGCGCGGTGAAGAACTGCCGCCCAAGACCGAAGCCGAAAAGGTAGAGCCCACTCCCGCCGTTGAGACCGCGGAGGAACCCGAAGCTGTTCAGGAGAACGGCGATGCCTTTATCGAGCCCGGTAAAGACAACAAATGATGAACCGTCCGGTTCTTTCCGGGGCAGCCCGCGCTGACGCGCCGGGTTGCCCTTTCCCGCTCAAAGGGATCGATCTTCATCTGCACAGCACGTTTTCCGACGGGCTCAAAACGCCTGAGCAGCTGTGCGCCATGGCTGTCAGGGCCGGCGTGAGCCATGTGGCGCTGTGCGACCATGATACGGCTGCGGGCGTGCCTGCCATGCAGAAAGCCGCGCAGGCATCAGGCCTTGTGTGCTATGCGGGCGCGGAGTTATCCACAGGCCCCGGAGGACGCATCCACATCCTTTGCTATGGCGAAGGGGTGCTGAGCGAGCAGGCCGTCGCGTATCTTGCGCAGGTGGAGCACGAGCGCAGGTACCGCGCAGAGCGCATTCTGCAAAAGCTGGAAGAAATGGACATGTCCATGGATGCGGACAAACGCCAGGCGCTGCTTGACCACCCCAGCGTGGGCCGTGCGCACATCGCACGCGCTTTGATCGACATGGGAGCGGTAAACACCATGCAGCAGGCATTCGACCGCTATCTGGGCGAAGGCAGGCCTGCGTATGTGCCGCGCATGCAGCTTTCCACCACGGAGGCTGTGCGTACGCTGCGCGATATGCATCTTTTACCCGTGCTTGCCCATCCCATGCGCATGAAGATGGAATTTCCCGCGATGCATGCTTTTATCCGCGCGCTTGTCAAAGAAGGGCTGATGGGGATGGAATGCTTTCATCCGTCCGCCAACGCTCGTGCCGCCAGAGTGCTCAAGCACATGGCACGGCAGGAAAACCTGCTCGTGACGGGCGGCAGCGACTATCACGGCGATAAAGGAAGCACCGCGCATATCGGGCGTTTGCCTTCCGGCTGGAACAGCCGCGAGGCGGATATCGAAGCTTTCGAAAACGCCCTCACTCATATCTGATAACCACCAAAGGAGCAATCACCACCATGTACAGCCAGGGTTACCGTCCTCCCCAGCAGCCGCAGCAGGGCAACTGGTATGCCCCGCCGCCCAAGCAGGCAGGGGGACAGAAGAATACCGCCCCCAAAAAGCGCAGCGGCAGAAAACCTCCGCGCAAAAAGCGTCCCAGCCTGAAGTGGCAGCTTGTAAAGGTGCTGCTGGTATTGCTGGTGCTTGGCGCAGCTGCAGGCGCAACGGTCGTGTGGAAGGCTGAAAGTGATGTAAAGCCCTACCAGAACGTATTTTTGAACAACATCACCGTTGACGGCATCGACCTTTCCGGCAAAACGTGGGACGAGGGCAACCGTCTGGTGTGGGAGCAGATCAACCAGAAGCAGAACGGCTGGTATGTACGCCTGCGCAATGCACAGGGCAATTACAAGGACATTACCGCCGCCACGCTCGGCATCTCCTTTGACCCCACCGCCGCGCTTGAGCAGGCGTGGGCGCTTGGACGCAATGCCGATATGAACGTGTTTGAACTGCGTGAGGAGATCGACCGCGTGAACGCTGCGGGCTATGCCTTCTCCAGCGCCGAGCAGAGCGCGAACACCGCGCCCATCGATACCATCCTCGCAACGCTTGAGCAGGCCGCCTACCGCGCGCCTTCCGATGCGTACATCATCTCCTTCAATCCCGACAATGCAGACCAGCCCTTCACCTATCAGCCTGAAGTGTACGGTCAGTATCTGGATACCACCGCTGTGCGCGAGCAGATCCTCACGATGGTGCAAAACCTGCAAAGCGGCGAGATCCTGCTGCAGCCCCAGCCGCTGTATCCCTCCGTAACGGTGGCGGATTTGTCCAAGACGGTCGCGCTGCGCTACCGCGCCGTTACCGAAATTTCCACCAAGTCCACCGCAGACCGCACCGAGAACATCCGCATCGCGTTTGGCAAAATGAACGGCCTCATCCTTGAGGATGGCGAAAAGTTCTCCTTCAACAGGGTCGTTGGCAAGCGCAGCATGGAAAACGGCTTCCTGCCCGCCATTGAGTATGTCTACGGTCAGGAGACCATGGGCTGGGGCGGCGGCGTATGTCAGGCCAGCACCACGCTGTATCTGGCGGCGGTGCAGGGCGGCATGACCATTCTGGAGCGCGAACCCCATTCCATGGCGGTCAGCTACGCGGAGTTCGGCAAGGACGCCACCGTCAGCGACACCAAAGGCCGCGAGATCGACTTTGTTTTCCGCAACGATACGGGCAGCCCCATCTACATTGCCGCCCGCGTCACCAAGAACCCCTCCAACAAGCGCCGCCTCATCTGCGAGGTGCGCATCTACGGTCAGTCGCTGGGCGATACCACCTACACGCTGGAAGCCGAGACCGTTCAAATGATCCCCAAGCCCATCACGCCCGAGACCAAGAAGGATAAGGACGCCACCTACGTTACCTACGTGGATGAAACGCACACCGTGGAAGGCCGCGACGGCTTTGTGGTGGACGCCTATCTGGTGACCAGGCAGAACGGCTACATCGTATCCCGCGAAAAGATCACCAGCGATACCTATCCGGCAAAGGCCGATACCATCTATACCGGCGTGAAAAACCGCAACGGGAGCAACTGATGAAAACAACACTTGGCATGATCCGCCGAGCGGATGAAGAGTACAATATGATCCAGCCCGGTGACAAAGTGGCCATCGGCGTAAGCGGCGGCAAGGACAGCCTGCTGCTGATGCACGCCATGAGCCTTTACCGCATGGTCAGGCATCAGGATTTTGAACTGTGCGCCATCATGCTCACCACCGGCAAGGAAAAGCCCGATACGTCCGCTATCGAAGCGCTGGCTGAAAAGCTGAACATCCAACTGCTGGTGCGCCACACCGAGCTTTACGAAATTCTCTTTGAAATTCGCAAAGACCCCAACCCCTGCGCCCTGTGCGCCAAGATGCGCCGCGCCATGCTGTGCGACGCCGCCAAGGAGATGGGCGCCAACAAGCTTGCGCTGGGCCATCACCGTGAGGATGCGCTGGAGACCATGCTCATGTCCCTTCTCTACGAGGGCCGCCTGCATACCTTCCATCCCTGCAGCTACATGAGCCGCAGCCAGCTCACCGTTATCCGTCCCATGATCTTCCTGCCCGAAAAGCATGTCATCCACATGCAGCGCGTGCTGGAACTGCCCGTAATGGACAAGTCCTGCCCCGCAGACGGACACACCAAGCGTCAGGAAATGAAAGAACTGCTGGATGACCTGTGCCGCCGCTATCCCACCGCCAAGGACATGATGCTGCGCGCCCTGCGCAACCATGACCAGTACGGCCTGTGGGCCCCCGCCGACGCCCTCAAGGACGTGCGCGGAAGCACCGGCAAGGTGGTTTTTCCGCCAAAGGATGAACAGTAATAGCAAAACCCCCGCTGCAGCATGTACAGCGGGGGTTTTTGTATGCGGTCGGCGTTATTCTTCATCCGCCCACTTGAGAGGATAATCCGCCACGGCGTAGTCCAGCTTTTTGCCGTTGGACTTGAGGGTTTTGATAACGGCTTCGATGTTGGTTTCCTTCACATAGGGGGTGGGGGCGAAGTCGTTGTAGTCCGTGCGGGAGGAAATGCGGATGGGGATGATTTTGAAGGAGTCGCTGGTGGCGGCGCCGTTCTTTACACGCATGCGCACCTGGAAGATGAAAGAGGCCATGTCGTTGGGCTTGTTGTTGCCCGCGAAGCTGAAGTTGGCCAGAGAGTACACGATGTACTTGCCGTTGTAGTATTCGATGGGGTTGATGCGGTGGCTGTGATGACCGATGACCAGGTCAGCGCCCGCATCCACCGTGGCACGGCCAAGGCGCACCTGCTTATCGTTGGGCGCATAGTCCAGCTCATCGCCCCAGTGATAGCTGACGATGACCAGCTCGCAGCCTTCATCGCGCAGGGCCTGAATGTCGCCGGGCACTTTTTTGGCCAGCTCGTCATGACGGCCGCCGAAG
>JAZKYW010000109.1:0-3629 GCA_045612325.1 Candidatus Limiplasma sp.
GACTGGCAAACCTTCAGGTTTGCCACCTCGCCCTTGGAACCCCATCATTTGGGTTGTGTATTATATACAGGCTAGTATATCTATCCCAATAGATGGGATTCCAAAGGGTTGAAAACCCTTTGGTCGGGTTTTGGGGCTGAAAGCCCCAAAAGCCCATCAGGAGGAAAATATGAAAGTACTCGTAGTCGGTGGCGGCGGACGTGAGCATGCCATCATTAAGAAGCTGAAGGAAAGCAAGGAAATCAGCCAGCTGTTCTGCGCCCCCGGTAACGGCGGTATCGCGGCGGATGCTGTGTGCGTTCCTTATAAGTCCACTGAGGTGGAAAAGATCGCTGCTTGGGCGGCGAATGAGAAAATGGATTACGTGGTCGTCGCTCAGGATGACCCGCTGTGCATGGGCCTTGTGGATATGCTCAAGGAAGTGGGCATTCCCGCTTTTGGTCCTGACAAGATGGCTGCCCGCATCGAAGGCAGCAAGGTCTTCTCCAAGGACCTGATGAAGAAGTACGGCATTCCCACCGCTGCTTATGAGACCTTTGAGGACATGGACAAGGCTCTTGCGTATGTAAAGAGCGTAAAGTGTCCCATCGTTGTAAAGGCGGACGGTTTGGCGCTGGGCAAGGGCGTACTCATCTGCATGAACAATGACGAAGCCGTAGAAGCTGTTACCGATATGATGGCCGGCGGCAAGTTCGGTGCTTCCGGCAGCCGCGTTGTCGTTGAGGAGTTCCTCGAAGGCCCCGAAGTAAGCGTGCTGGCTTTCACTGACGGCACCTGCATCCGTCCTATGGTCAGCAGCATGGACCACAAGCGTGCGCTGGACAATGACGAAGGTCTCAACACCGGCGGCATGGGCGTTATCGCTCCCAACCCCTATTACACTGCTGATGTAGCCGGGCGCTGCATGCAGGAGATCTTCCTGCCCACGCTGGCTGCCATGCGTGCCGAAGGCTGCCCCTTCCACGGCTGCCTGTATTTTGGTCTGATGATCACCAAGGACGGCCCCAAGGTGATCGAGTACAACTGCCGCTTCGGCGACCCCGAGGCTCAGGCTGTGCTGCCCCTGCTTGAGAGCGACCTGTTCACCATCATGCGTGCCACCACCACCGAAACGCTTGATCAGGTGGAAGTCAAGTTTGCCGATGCTGCCAGCTGCTGCGTCATCCTTGCCAGCGGCGGCTATCCCGTCAAGTACGAGAGCGGCAAGGTCATCAGCGGTCTGGAAGAAGCTTCCGAAACCGCCTGCGTATATCACGCCGGCACCAAGCTCAATGACAACTGCGAGATCGTTACTGCCGGCGGCCGCGTACTGGCTGTTACCGCTGTGGCGGAAAATTTGCCCGAGGCCATCAAGGCTTCCTATGCCGCTGCCGACAAGATCAGCTTTGAAAAGCTGCATCGCCGTTCGGATATCGGCGCCCGCGCTATGAAGGCGTTCGAAGCCTGATCAACTGATTGCTCCCCTTGGCTGCGCGCTGCGCAGCCAAATCACGGGATTCTCAAGGGCGAAGCCCTTGAGCGGGGTGCAGGGGAAGAGCCCCTGCACCGTCCCTCTACAACAGGAGGTAAAAATACATGGCTGTTTATCGCGTATATGTGGAAAAGATGCCCGAGTACGCCGTTGAGGCGCAGGGCCTTCTGAAGGAGATCCGTCACATTCTGCTCATCAAGAGCGTTACCGGCGTTCGTATGCTCAACCGCTATGACGTGGAAGGCATCGACCGCGATCTGTTCGAAAAGTGCATGCCCATCGTTTTCTCCGAGCCTCAGGTCGACGTGACTTATGAGAAGCTGCCCGAGGGCAACTATCAGGTCATCGCCGCTGAGTATCTGCCCGGTCAGTTCGACGCCCGCGCCGCCAGCTGCGAAGAATGCATCCAGCTGGTAAGCCAGTGCGAGCGTCCCACCGTACTCACCGCCCGCGTTTACCTGTTTGAAGGCGATCCCACCGAGGAAGAGATGGCCCGCATCCGCAAGCACCTGATCAACCCCGTGGAAAGCCGCGAGGCTTCTCTGGAGGAGAAGGTCACCCTCAAGCAGCAGTACGAGCAGCCCGAAACTGTTGAGACCCTCAACGGCTTCATCAACATGAATGATGAAGAAGTGGCTGAATTCGTCAAGAAGTACGGCCTTGCCATGGATAAGGACGATCTGGCTTTCTGCCGCGCCTATTTCCAGAGCGAACACCGCGACCCCACCCTCACCGAGATCCGTATGATCGATACCTACTGGTCCGATCACTGCCGTCACACCACCTTCCTGACCACTCTGGACAAGGTGGATATCGAAAAGCCCGCTGTTGAAGCTGCTTTCAAGCGATATCTGGCTATCCGTGAGACCGTATATGCCAATCGCGTTGGCGGTCCCAAGCCCATGAACCTCATGGACATCGCCACCATCGGCACCAAGGCCCTCAAGAAGCAGGGTAAGCTTGCCAACATCGACGAGAGCGAGGAGATCAACGCCTGCTCCATCAAGATCGATGTGGACGTTGCCGGCAAGAAAGAGCCCTGGCTGCTCATGTTCAAGAACGAGACCCACAACCATCCCACCGAGATCGAGCCCTTCGGCGGCGCTGCCACCTGTATCGGCGGTGCCATCCGTGACCCGCTGTCCGGCCGTACCTATGTATATCAGGCCATGCGCGTGACCGGTGCTGCTGATCCCCTCAAGCCCGTATCCGAGACCATGCAGGGCAAGCTGCCCCAGCGCAAGCTGGTCACCACCGCTGCTGCCGGCTACTCCGCTTACGGCAACCAGATCGGTCTGGCTACCGGCCTCGTTGACGAAATGTATCATCCCGGCTACGCTGCCAAGCGTCTGGAGATCGGCGCTGTTGTCGGCGGCGCTCCCGAGAAGAACGTACGCCGCGAGCGTCCCGCTCCCGGTGACGTGATCGTGCTGCTGGGCGGCCGTACCGGTCGTGACGGCTGCGGCGGCGCTACCGGCTCCTCCAAGAGCCACAAGCTGGAAAGCATCGAGACCTGCGGCGCCGAGGTACAGAAGGGCAATCCCGTTGTGGAACGCAAGCTGCAGCGTCTGTTCCGCGCTGAAAAGGTCACCCGTCTCATCAAGCGCTGCAACGACTTTGGTGCCGGCGGCGTCAGCGTTGCCATCGGTGAGCTGGCTGACGGCTTGATGATCGACCTTGACAAGGTACCCAAGAAGTACGAAGGTCTGGACGGCACCGAACTGGCTATCTCCGAAAGCCAGGAGCGTATGGCTGTTGTTGTTGCTGCCGAAGATGCGCAGACCTTCATCAAGTACGCCAATGAAGAAAACCTCGAAGCCACCATCGTTGCCGAAGTCACCGAAGAGCCCCGCCTGCGCATGAACTGGAAGGGCAACATGATCGTTGACCTCAGCCGCGAGTTCCTCAACTCCAACGGCGCTGAGAAGCATGCCACTGTATGCGTGAAGGATGCCAATGTGGAGAATGTTCCCTTCGAAGGCGAAACCTTTGCCGAGAAGCTTGCCTCCATGGCCGGCGACCTGAACATCTGCTCCAAGAAGGGCCTGAGCGAACGCTTTGATTCCACCATCGGCGCAGGTACCGTACTCATGCCCTTCGGCGGCAAGTATCAGCTGACCCCCACCCAGACCATGGTAGCCAAGCTGCCCGTGCTGGA
>JAZKYW010000110.1:0-2202 GCA_045612325.1 Candidatus Limiplasma sp.
CTTCATAGCTGCCAGACCAGCAGCGGAGTTGAAGGTATCGTCAACAGCGGTGAACTCGCCGTCTTCGTTCATGGTCCAGTTGGAGTGGCAGCCGGTAGCAAAGAAGAAGGAAGCGGTGTACCAAGCGTTCTCAAGCGCGAAACGGAACTTAACATTGTTCTTCTCACATGCAGCGATGATCTTCTCGAGGCTTTCAGCGTCCTCAGCGGAGATGATGCTGGTGTTGTAGTACATGTAGTAACCGTTATCGCTGGTCATGGGGTAAGCGTACAGAGTGCCTGCAACGGAAGCAGCTGCAACAGAGCCCTTGTCGTTGTTAGCCTTGATGGTTTCAGCAGCCTTCTGACCGGGAGCTGCAAGTGCAGCAGCCTGAACCAGACGAGCGAGCTGGTCCTGCGCGAAGCAGTAGATGTCGGGAGCGGATGCAACGTCAGCAACTACCTTGGAACCTGCGTCAGCCTCAGTTACGCCTTCAATGGTAGCATTGATGACGATGCCGGGGTTAGCAGCTTCAAAAGCGTCGATCTGCTGCTGGGTAAGAGCAGTTACGCCTTCCTTCTCGGAAACCCACATGGTAATGTCGTAGGTGCCTGCAAGGTCAGCATTTTCGTTGGGCTGTTCGGGAGTAGCACAAGCTGCAAGGCAAGCTACAGTCATCAGAGCTACCAGAACAAGAGACAGAATCTTACTCATCTTCATAATAAGTAAAACCTCCAAATATTATTATTTTATTGTATGCGCGCGAAGCGCACCTTTACAATTCTATCACATTCGGTTACATTTGTCAACACATTTATAAACCAAAAGTTGTTTTTGGCATTGTCAACAAACTTCATAGAGTTTTTGGGGCATAAAAGCAAACTAAAATGAATTGTTTTGTGCATTATTGCAATATGACACTGGTATATGCGCCCAGCGTCAGCACCGTGCCTTCAAGCTTGGCATCTCCCGCACCGATGGCAGCGCAGATTTTCTCAAAGCTGTAACCGTTCAGTGCCGGGCAGGTTGCAAGATCCACGCAGAGTTCTTCTGCGCTGTTGTTGTGGAACAGTCCGAGCACTTCGCCCTCATAATCGATACGGAAACCGCCGATATTTTTGCTTCCGCCGTTCACGGCAGTATACGTGCCGCGTGCGATAGCGGGGTAATTATGGCGGATCGAAAGCAGCTTGCAGTAATAGCGGAAAAGGCTGTTTTCATCCTCCATCTGATCGGCAACCGTCGTCTCGATTTGGTTTTTCGCAGGATAGGTGGTGCCGACGGGATCCATCAGGGGCGTGCCGTCGCCCCACAGCATGGCAAGGCGTGGGGTGGCATCCGTATTCTCACCGCCGCGAGAGCCGCGCATGCCGATCTCTTCACCGTAATAAATCACGGGAGAACCGGGGGAGAGCAGATACAGGTTCGCCGCCATACGCATATTATTCTCGGTCACAAATGCGCCTGCTATACGGTCCATATCGTGATTGGAAAGGAAAGGCATGATCATGCCGTCGGGATTCTTTTCTTTCACACTTGCCTGATGGCTTTGGATATAATTCAAGTAGTTTGCAATATTCTTTCCTTTGGCAGCCGTGGCAACAACGCCTTCTGCCTGTGCCATGGTAAAATTAAAGCAATTCATGGCGGGGTAATACTCCAATACCTCCGAGTCACCCGACCAGCATTCACCTACGCAGTAAACGTCGGGCTTGATGGCACGCAGCTCATCCATATACCATTCCCAAAACGCTACGGAACGTGCGGTGTCACCGTAATAGATATACTTGACAGCATCAAAACGGAATCCGTCCACGCCCATATCCAGGTAGTATTTGGCAATATCCAGCACCGCCTGCTTGACTTGGGGATTGTCAAAATTCAGCTCGGGCATATTTCCCGAAAAATTACATTCAAACCAAGCGTCCACACCTGCGATTTTCTGATACGAAACGCCGTTTTTCTTTTCTGCGGTGGTCACGCAGGTGTAAAAATCGTAGTATTCGTTTGCGGTGTCACCTGCTGCACGCGCCTCTTTGAACTTCAGGAACCATTCGTGCTGATCCGAGGTGTGGTTGATGGCAAGGTCCAGGATCAGCTTGACGTTGCGCGAATGACACAGCTCAATCAGCTCTTTCAAGGTTGCCTCGTCGCCAAAACGCCAGTCGATCTGATAATAATCCTTGGCATCGTACTTGTGGTACGAAGGGGAAGAGAAGATAG
>JAZKYW010000111.1:0-1797 GCA_045612325.1 Candidatus Limiplasma sp.
GAAAACATGAAGCGGGCTACTTCTCAGGGCGTAGCGCCTGGCGTAGTACAGTACTACGAGCGTACGCTGCTGGAAAACACCCGTCCCGATATGGTGCATGCCCGTGACGCTCAGAAGCGCACCCTGCCTGAGCATAATGGCAAGCATGTGCAGTTCCGCCGCATGATTCCTTATGAAGCCGCTACCGAGCCTCTGAAGGAAGGCATCACCCCTGCTGGTCAGGAGATCCGCCAGACGGCTTTCACCGTCATGGTGAAGCCTTACGGCAAGCACGTCGAAATGAGCGACGAGCTGAACTTCTACCAGCTGGACAACATGCATCAGGAAGTGGCGAAGCTCCTGAGCGATCAGGCCACTCTGAGCCTTGATACCATCGTCCGCAACGCGCTGCATGCTGGCATGAATGTTCAGTATGTGAATGGCAAGGCAAATCGCAATTCTATTACTGCCGATGATAAGCTAACTGCCGATGAAGTGAAGAAGGCTGTGCGCACTCTGAAGCGCGCCAACTGCAAGCCTTTTGCCGACGGCTTCTATCACGCCATCGTGCATCCTGACTCTGTTTACGACCTGACTGCCGATCCTCTGTGGGTCGTCGTCGCCAAGTATCAGGACAAGCGCAAGATCGAGCGCGGTGAGCTTGGCTGCATCCATCAGGTGAAGTTCTTCGAAACCACCAACGCCATGGTGTACGAGAACAAGCCCTATCTGTACGGCACTACTGCCAGCCTGACGATCGCTTCCTGCGACGAAGCCAACCGCAAGGTGACTGTTTCTGATACCATCGCCCCGGATGATGCTCGCGCGCTGACCGGCCAGATGGTAGAGGTTGTCGACGGCGGCACCACCACGCTGATGTGTGTGGAGCGCGTTGACTATACCAACAAGACCATCACCTTCCGCTGGATGCCCTCCGGTGGTGTTGCTGGTACCATTGAGCCTGAAGGCACTGCTGCCGGTGTGAATGTCTTTGGCACGCTGATCTATGGCGAGAACGCCTTTGGCGATGTTGAGCTTGGCGGCAACGGCGGCAACATCAAGATCATCATCAATCCTCCCGGTTCTGCTGGCGCAGGCGATCCTCTGGAACAGCGCGGCACCATTGCCTGGAAGGTGAAGGGCTATTGTGCTGCCATCCTTCAGGACAGCTTCCTGATTCGCATCGAACACGGCGCGACCGCCTAAATCAATCCGCGCAGGGGTTGGACCATAGCGTCCGCCCCTGCGTTTTAGAATGGAGTGAAAGTAAATGGCAACTGCTACCACCAATAAAAAGATTGATTCTTCCATCAGTACTGAGGTTGTGAAGAAGAAAGCTGCCGAAGCGCAAGCAAAAGTTTTTGTGTTTATTCCTCTGAATCAGGAAGGCGACAGTGCCAAGGAAGATCAGAACGAATATGTTACCGTTAACGGAAAAACCACCAAGGTTCCTCGCGGTGAGCATGTCGAGGTGACCGTTCCGGTATTCATTCAGCTTCGCAATCGATATCCCAATCTGTAAGGCGGTGATTCTCCGTGGGGTCTCCTTCGGCTGCAAAAGTATTTAATATTGAGTATGTGCCAACGCCGAAGCAGGCCATGTTTCATGCGGCAACAGCTGATGAAGTTCTTTACGGAGGAGCCGCCGGCGGAGGCAAATCAAAAGCCATTGTCATGGATGCGCTGTTTCGGTGTATGCTGTACGCAAATACTCATGCGTATATTTTCCGCCGTACCTACGGCGAACTTGAGGATACAATCATCAGGGAAGCACGAGACAGCTATCCGGACGGGCTTGGAAAATTCAATATGAGCAGA
>JAZKYW010000112.1:0-6448 GCA_045612325.1 Candidatus Limiplasma sp.
ATGGCCTGAGGGTTCCACCTGTTCCCATTCCGAACACAGAAGTTAAGCCTCAGCACGCCGATGGTACTTGGCTGGAGACGGCCCGGGAGAGTAGGTCGCTGCCGCATTTCAAATATTCCTCAGTAGCTCAATGGCAGAGCACTCGGCTGTTAACCGAGTTGTTGTAGGTTCGAGCCCTACCTGGGGAGCCACCTAATCACTCATGTTTTGATACAAAGCATGAGTGATTATTTTTTATGCTAACGAAAAAGAGAAGACCGGATTGAGATCACTCCAAGGCGGTGTTTGTTCATTTTTGTGGAGGCGGATCTCAAGCGTAGTTCTTTTCAGTCAATAGAAATGCCCCCACTGAGAAAGATTGGTGCCCTTGATAAATGATGTGCGAAAGAGTACGAAGCCAATTTTAGGGCAGCAAGTAATAACATTATCCATTGGAGGGGTGGCAAAAGTGAAAAAGATAATGATAATGGAATGAAATATTGTGGAAATCAGCGCCTTTAGATGCCGTCGGTAATAAAGGCGTTTATCTTTTGTGGAAATCACACGTCAAACGTTGGTTTCAATTTGATGGAAAAATTTGTGGTGACACAGTTGTGACACAGGTGTTTTGTATACTGAATAAAACTACCCTGCAAAAATCCGGGTATAAAAAAGAGGAGGAAAATCCAAATGAAAAAGTTGCTTTCCATCGTACTGGCAGCTGTGATGCTGATGGGCCTGGTGTCCGCTGCACAGGCTGAAGAGCTCAACGGCATCGCCAAGGGCTTCGGCGGCGAAGTGACCGTTGTAGTTACCGTGGAAGACGGCAAGATCACTGCCGTCAGCGCCAAGGGCGACAATGAGACCCCCGGCATCGGCACCAAGGCTCTGGAAGAGCTGCCCGCTCTGATCGTTGCTGCCAACAGCACCGATGTTGACGCTATCGCCAATGCCACCGTTACCAGCAACGCCATCAAGAACGCCGTGAACAACGCCCTTGATCCCGTTGCCTATCCCTACGTTGTAGAAGAAGCCAAGCCCGCTCCCGAAGCCATCAGCGCCGAGACCGCTGAAGCTTACATTGGTCTGGGTGTTGCCAGCATGGGCCGTCTGGGCCCCGGCAGCGATGACCAGGGCGTGCAGGTCTACAGCTTCAACCAGGTCGTGGCCGGTGTTGTATTCGACGCCGAAGGCCGCATCCTGATGTCCAAGTTTGACCAGCTGGAGATCGCCACCCCCAACTATGACGGCGCTACCATGCCTCACCTGTCCGGTTTCCCCGGCCAGACCGCTTACAACAACGATGCTGACCACGACGGCAAGGTGGACGGCGTTGTAGAAATGACCGACGACAGCTTCCTGGCTGAGGTCGCCTCCTGGCAGACCAAGCGCGAACGCGGCGAAGGCTATGTGATGGGCACCGGCTACTGGGCTCAGCAGATGGATACCTTCGAGCGCCTGTTCGTGGGCAAGACCGTGGAAGAAGTGAAGGAATGGTTCGCTCTGTACTGCTCTGACCGCAACGGCCGTCCCCTGAAGGCCGGCAGCAGCAACGAGCAGGACGCCGCCAAGTACGACGTTCTCTCCGATGAAGAAAAGACCATGCTGGCTGACGTAACCGCCGGCGCTACCATGAGCCTCAACGACGGTCACGGCAACCTGATCGCCGCTCTGGAAAAGGCTTATGCCAACCGCGTGCCGCTGCAGATCGAATCTGCCGCTGCCATGGGTCTGGGCGTTGCCAACATGGGCCGCATCGGCCCCGGCGCTGACGACCAGGGCGTGCAGGTTTACAGCTTCAACGATGTGTACGCTTTCATCCTCTTCAACGAGGACGGCACCGTTGCCGCCGCCGTTGTGGACCAGCTGGAAGTATCCACCCCCAACTATGACGGCTCCACCATGCCTCATTTCTCCGGTTTCCCCGGACAGGGCGGCTACAACTATGACAGCGACCACGACGCCAAGGTCGACGGCATTCTGGACAACGATAACGACGCTTTCCTGGCCGAGGTTGAATCCTGGCAGGCCAAGCGCGAGCGCGGCGAAGGCTATGTGATGGGCACCGGCTACTGGGCTCAGCAGATGGACCGTTTCCAGAAGGTATTCGAAGGCAAGACCGTGGAAGAGATCAACGAGTGGTTCGCCGCTTACTGCTCTGACCGCAACGGTCGTCCCCTCAAGGCCGGCAGCAGCAACGAGCAGGATGCCGCCAAGTACGACGCCCTGACCGAAGAAGACAAGACCATGCTGGCTGACGTTACCACCGGCGCCACCATGAGCCTCAACGACGGCCACGGCAACATTCTGGAAGCCCTTGATAAGGCTGACGCCAACAAGGTCGAGATCGAACTGACCATTGGCAAGTAAAAAACAGGGGCCTTCTCCATCCTCCCGATGGAGAAGGCCCTTTTTCAAAAGCAGCGCACGCTTCTGCGGCATGCGCTGCATCAAAAAAAACGCCGTTTGCGAACGGCGCTTTTTGAAAAAATATGTTATTGCCTTGATGGCTGATCGCCATCGAGAATGACAAAACGATAACCGATGCCCCCGACGGTTTTGATCTGCCAGCCGGGATGCTCAAACTGGTCCAGCTTGGCGCGCAGACGCTTGATCTGTGAGTCGACCGTGCGGGCGTCGCCAAAGTAATTCATGCCCCAGAGGGTGTTGAGCAGATTTTCACGGGTGAATACCTTATCCGGGTAGGAAGCCAGCGTCCAAAGCAGATCGATCTCTTTTCTGGAAAGATTCACCGGGCGGCCGTCAACCAGAACAACGTTGTTATCCAGCTGGATCTGCAGATTATCCACCTCGATACGCGTGCTGGTTTTGTCTGCAAGCGTGCCAAGCTGCCTGCGGGTCACTGCACGCACGCGCGCCATGACCTCGCCCGGGGAAAAGGGCTTTAGCACATAGTCATCCGCACCGATATCCAGACCGAGGATGCGGTCCACCTCTTCCGATTTGGCGGTGATCATGATAATGGGCACGGCGGAAGTTTGACGGATTTGTTTGCACACGTCAAAACCGCTGATGTGCGGCATGATCACATCCAGCAGAATGATATCGTATCGGTTGTTCTGGGCGGCCTCGAGCGCCTTGGCGCCGTCGTGAACGCAATCCACTTCGAAGTTTTCTTCAAGGGCGTATTTCATCAGGATGTCGGTGATCTGTACGTTATCATCAGCAATCAGCATGCGCATAGTATGATCTCCTTTTCTATGAAACATTGTTATTATATAGCCCTTTTGTGTCAAAACCATGGCAAAACGGGCTGCATTTAAACCAATGGGAGTGTATGTCATGTCACTTTATATTCCCGAGCCTGTCATCAAAAGGCTCCCGATGTACTACCGTTATCTGAAGGAAATGGAACGTGAAAACAGGACGTTTATTTCCTCAAGCGAACTGGCGGACCTTACGGGCATCACTGCCTCGCAGGTGCGTCAGGATATCAATGCCTTTGGCGGCGGAGGAAGGCAGGGCTGCGGCTATCCCGTATCGGAATTGCGCAAGTACGTCGCTTCTCTGCTGGGAATGGATAAAGTGCAGACAATGGCCATTGTTGGCATGGGCAACATGGGCAGGGCGCTTGCCTGCTACAAACCCATTGAGCAGAGCAATTTTTCGGTGGTCGTGGCGTTCGACGTGAAACCGCAAGGCAGCAGCGCGCGTATCGGAACGCTGAATGTGGAGCCCATCACCGAGATGGAGCAGGTGCTTGCACAGCGGCATGTGGATATCGTCGTGCTCACGCTGCCTGCGGCTGTTGCGCAAATCACCGCTGAGCGCCTGTACCGCTGCGGTGTTCGCGGATTCTGGAATTTTGCGCCGTGCGACCTTCAGCTGCCCAAGGATACTTCCGTTGTGAATGTCCATCTGGACGAAAGCCTTGAGCTGCTCAGTTACCGTCTGGCTCACCCCGAAAGGGTATAAGACAGCCGTTTTGGATGTTCGTTTCTGCGTTGCGGCAGAGGTTTGCATAATCTGTATGCACAGCCCTTTACCTTGGAGGAAAATTGCGTTATAATATCTCTAAAGCGGTTTCACCGCCAAATAACGAATGCCGATCCATTTGCTGTAACAAAAGGAGGAAATATCCATGAAATTCGGTCTGTGTACGAACTTTGACAACATCGAGCTGGCTGCTCAGATGGGCTTTGACTACGTTGAGTGCGCTTTCAGCCGTCTGGCCGCTATGCCCGAAGAAGAATATCAGGCCCTGCTGGCTAAGAAGGATTCCTTCCCCGTGCCGGTCACCAAGGCCAACCTGTTCCTGCCCGCGGACGTAAAGCCCGTTGGCCCCGACGTATCCGAAAAGGTGCTGCGTGAATATATGGAGCGCGCCTTCACCCGCGCCGCCGCCATCGGCGTTAAGCTGGTCGTATTCGGCAGCGGCGGAGCCCGCAAGGTACCCGAAGGCTGGAGCCATGCCCGCGCCTGGCGTCAGCTGTGCGACTTCCTGGAGCTGGCTGCCGAGTATGCCGAGAAGTATGACGTCGTCATCGCTCTGGAGCCCCTGCGCAGCCAGGAGTGCAACCTGCTCAACTACGTTTCCGAAGGCACCGCTCTGTGCGGCATCGTCAACCATCCCTACATCACCGTGCTGGGCGACTTCTTCCATATGTACATGGGCTCCGAGCCCTGGGAGCACCTGGTACGCGCCGGCGAAAAGCTGAGCCACGTGCACATCTGCAACCCCGTTGGCCGTCTTTTCCCTGCTCCCGAAGATGGCTTTGATTACGCCAGCGTGATCAACATGCTCAAGGAAATGAATTATCAGGGCGATATCAGCGTAGAAGCCAGCAATAACAACATTGCTGTTGATGGCGTGGCTGCTGTTGCTGCCGTAAAGCATCTGCTGTAATTTCAAAACGCAAACAAAAAAACGTCAGCGATTTGCTGACGTTTTTTTATTTGCCTGTATTTATTTTTTGCCGAAAGCCACTGCTACGACCGCCGCGCCGATGATGCCTGCATCGTTTTTGAGGGCGGAGGCGAACAGGTTGGCAGGCTTGTCCAGTTTGGCGCGTACCAGAGAGAGCAGGTTTTCCTCCTGGCTGGAGATGGCGCCGCCGATGACGAAGGCATCGGGCTGGAAGATGTTTTCAAAGCTGTTGAGACCGATGGTGATGTATGCTGCGTATTGGTCGATGACCGCGGCAGCGACAGGGCAGCCTTCTTCTTTGGCGTTGAAGATATCCAGCGCGGAAAATCCGTCGACTGCCTTTTGGGCAAGCAGGCTGTCGGGATGCTGTGCGATGGCCTCCTGTGCCTGACAGATGAGCGCGGTAACGGAGGCGTACTGCTCGTAGCAGCCCACAAGGCCGCAGGGGCAGGGGATGCCGTCATACTTGATGACCATGTGGCCCAGCTCGCCGCCGTAGCCCTTGGTGCCCAGATAGGGCTTGCCATCGATGGCGATGCCGCCGCCCACGCCTGTGCCGAGCGTTACCATAATGAGGTTGGGATACTCTTTGCCCACGCCCGCGTAAATCTCGCCGTAGAGCGCGGCAGTCGCATCGTTTGCGATGGCTGCGGGCAGGCCGGTGCCTTCTTCGATCATGGCAATGATGGGGGTGTTATGGTAGGGCAGGTTGTTGGTGCGCATGCAGACGCCCTTTTCACTGTCAATGTCACCCGGGGTACCGATGCCGATGCGGTCGAAAGCATATTCCTTGCGAATCTCATTGACTTTTGCAACGATATCCGCAAGGATCGCCTCAATGGGGCGATCCTTGCCCGTTGGGATGGAATAGCGCTTGACAAGCGTGTAATCATTCTGCGTTACGCCGAATTTGATATTGGTTCCGCCGATGTCGATGCCCAGAATCATGGGGTCATTCTTCCTTCCTGTATGCGCATTCGCCGTCTATATAGGTAGCCGGCATATTGTAATATTGGTTCAGCATCACCGGGTCGATGGTTTGGGCAATGACGCCGTTTTCAATCTTCAGGTCGCATTGACGAAGCGTAAAGGTTTCATCCATGACCAGACCGTTTCTCAGGATCATCTATTATTCATCCTCCACGGGTGTGTTTTTTGAAAATCGGGATGCTCCTTAAGGAAGGTTTAAAAACATGATAGCCTAATCAAAATCAAAATGCAATATGCCAAACGAGGCATCTGCCGCATTTGGGTGATATGGAAAAAGAAGGGAAAAACGACAACAAAAACGTCCAATCAAGACATTGCTTTTCATTTGTGCGGAGTGCTACCATAAAACCAACTTCAGAAACGCGAAAGGATAGATACAATGAACGTAGGAATCGTTATCCGCCACCATGCGGAAGGCATGCGCGAACGTTTTGCCGGCGCTGCCGAGCAGGGCTTTTTCCACTGCCAGCTGGTAAGCTGGAGCCCCGAACTGTGGACCAACGAAAACGCCGAAGAAATGAAAGCGCTCTCCGCTGAATACGGTGTTGAGATTACCGCTTTCTGGTGCGGCTGGGCCGGTCCCCGCTTCTG
>JAZKYW010000113.1:0-23099 GCA_045612325.1 Candidatus Limiplasma sp.
GGTGCTAGGTTTGTCGTTGTCATTGTTGTTAGGGTTGTTAGGATAGCTTCTACCGCCGCCACTGGACTTGCCGTACTGCTGATTAAGCTGGAAGAGCTGGATGTTGAGGTCGTTAGCATACTGCTGCGCCGCTAGCTGGCGGTCGTAGTCAATCTGCTTCTGCTCGTCCATGTAGGCCTGTACATCGTTCAGATAGTCAATATCGTACTGAGCCAAGGTGTCTGCGAGCTGCTGTGCAAGCAGGGCGCGGTTCATGCCGATTCCGGCAGCATTGGTGTCGTACTGCTTCTGAAGATCGAGCAGGCTCTGCTGGCCCTGATTCTGGATGTTTACCCTGTTAGCGGCGCCATAAGAGGAGCGCTGCATACCACGGGTAATCATGTAACGGTCGGCGGAGGCAAGGGAGTTTGCGGTGTTCAGTGCGAGGGCCTTCTGGCTGGTTGCCAGAGAGTCCTGGAGCTGCTTCAGTTGCTGCTCGTAAGCAAGGTCCTTGGCAGCGTAGTTCTGCTCAGCGACCAGCTTCTGCTGATTGTACTGAGTCTGATATCTGTTTTCAGACTCCTGCCTGAGCTGCTCCTCAGTGCGGGGCGTATAAGTGTCTTTATAAAGCGATGCGGTGAGCTGGTCAAGAGTCATCTTAGCCAATCAAAATCACTCTCCTTCAAAAGTGAGGCGGAGAAACACTCCGCCCCTGTCGTCACTCTTTTTCCTCTTCGACTATGGTCACGGAACCAGCAGAGTCTGCCAGGCCCTCAGCGATCATGTAGCCAATAACGCCTGCGCCGCCCATGATAAGTGCGGCGATCTGGGTTGCTTCGCTCTCGGTGCCGCCGAAAGCAATGATCAGCATGGTAACGAATTCTGCAACGGCCATCCACAGTTTGCGGCTGGTCAGCTTACGCTTCCAATCAATCTTCATAGTGTTTTCCTCCTTACATGCCGCTGGAGTGCTTTTCCAGGCGGTCTCTAGCTTGTTTGCATCTCTCTATCGAGTTGCCGGTGGCCGCATGGTCGAGCAGCACAAACACTCCGTAATTGAGCTGTTTGATGGTCTCGCTCATGTCGGTCAAGAGATCAAGGTCGTCCGCAAGTCGCTTCTCGTTCTGCGCCTGGTCTTCGCGGTGCTTCTTCTCAAGCGCCTCCAGACGGGCAACGATCTGCTTATACGGCTTAGTGATGATGGCAATAGCTCCCGAGATGATGGCAATACCGCTGCAAATAGCCAGCACTAGCTGCCATACTGCCGGGATGGCCGTAGCCACCGTGTTAACGTCCTGCATCGGTTATCACCCCACGAGTCTGCTGTATTTTCCACTAACCCACGCCTTCTTGCTGTTGTACATAATTGAGTGCCAACCATTTTCAGCCTCTCCGGCATAGGGATAGTAAGTGCCTCTGTAGCATGTGCCAATGATCTTAGCATCGGTGTTAGGTGCGGATCGTGCATAACAGTTGCCATTTTCGATAGCCACTTGCTTTGCGTTCTCAGGCACGTTGTCGTGCTTGGGCTTCAGCAGCGCAGCGACAGTGTCTTTGCCCACAATGCCATCAACCTCAAGCAAATTATCATACTGGAATTCACGCACTGCCATCTCAGTCATGTCGCCGAAGTCGCCATCGGCGCCCCACTTGCCGAGGTCATAACCCTTCTGGAGCAACATATTCTGCAGCTCCTTGACGTCGTTGCCCTCGCAGCCGTTGCGGAGGTCGCGGTCGCCCAGGGTGCTGGTCTTTTCGTAAACAGGAGTGGCGCCTGCTTGCTTGCCGTTCTCAAGGATTACGATGGTGTGACCCTTGGTCTTAGTGACCTGGATCATGCCGCGCTCAAGGTATGCGTCCTGGGTATTGTACTTGCTGTCAGCGAGCTTCTCAAAGATGCCGGTCTTCACCAGAACGTTAGCGAGAGTAGCGGTGTAGAAGTCGGGCACGATGATGTCGATACCCATCTTCACGATGGCGTACTGTACGCACACACGAACGAGTCTGGCACAGTCGGTGTTGACCTTCTTGGTGGTCTTGGAAGGATCATAGCCGTTTACCTTGACATTCTCCCAGAGAGTGCCGTTTTCATACTGGTTGTAGCCGATATCAGGATTGGCACAAGCCTTCTCCATCGCTTCGGCGATATATTCTGCCATACCGGGAACAAGACAGCGCAGCGTTACCCAGCCTTTGGAGTGCTTATACCAGCTTCGGGTAACAACTTCCTTGCCGGTCTGGTCACCGGCCTTGCCTCGTATCGTTCCGTTTTCGGAGATCGATGCGTTGCCGATCTTTACTGCCATATTCTCACGCTCCTTTTGTTATTCAACCTTTTCCCAGCCAGCAGGGTATTGTGCAGGAGTATATACGTTCGCATTAAGCATGCTCTTGTACAGCACATCTTCCCACCAGCCGCATTCATCCAGCGCAAAAGCCGTGCCAGCCGTGATGATTTCCGGGATGATGCGGAAGCCCTGCTTGTAGGCAATATCCTCCCACAGCGCAGGGGCATTATCCGGGTTGTTCTCCTGCGTATCCCACAGGTCGTTCGCCGCGCGTTTAATTACGCCATGCCAGTTAATGCGAGTACCAGCGTTGACGAGACTGCCATCACCCTTCAGGATCGGAAACAGGCTTGCGCCCTCACTAGCTTCCTTGTCAGGCAGGGATATGACCGCCTGTTCAATCAGGCTGCGGAGTTTTACTGCTTCACTTCGTTTCATCAAGCATCACCCCCAAGGATAATATTAAGGGCTTCTTCGTCACTGATTTCATCGTCAACCTCGACAATCGGGCGTTCGTAAAGTTCCCATGTCAGGTCTTCTTTTAGGCGATAGTCATAGCCTTTCGGGGGCGTAGGGCGTGAACGAATCACACTAAGGATATGTTCGTATTCTTCGGCGGTTATCTCCACGCCGCCCGCTTTTCCAGTTCCGATTCCGACCAATACGCCAGATTCATAGTCAGCATAATATCGCATTTAATCCCCCCTTACGCCCAAGCTATCCAATTATAGGTTCTTCCGCTTCTAATGTGCGTACCATTGCTGTTTGTAAAGGTCACGTTTGTAGCCGTGAACATCCTAGTCACACTGGAAGGCAAAGTACTATGTCCGAAGCCGCCACCAGTAGAACAATATACACAAGTGTTCACTGCTTTACCAGATTCGTAGCCGTAGTTATAACTCGGCACATCAAGTTGCACACCAAACACCAAAGGTTCATCGGTTTGTTTAGAAGTGAAACCGACCGAATCATAAATGATAAATCCCTTTGGTACGCATCCCAAGTCATGGTTGAAGGTAGAATATGTAGCATACGGATTAGAAGGCGTATACGTGCCGCAATCAATCGCGGTCAATCCATCGGGCACACCGCCGCCAGTTGTCAAAGCTGCAATCGCTGCCGCCATGCCATCAAGGGTCAGAGCGTCCGTGCTGCCGCTTTTTGAGCGAATAGCATCGGCAATAGCTGTAAGTTTGCTTTTAACACTCATTACCAACTACCCCCTAAAATCGCATCATCTACATAGCCCTTTATGGTGGCGATATCCGCTTCCGTCCAATAGTCAACGCCGCGCACGGGTGTTACACCGTCTACGCCTTCAACCACAACGTCACCAGTCTGCCCGTTGACAGAGGTCACGGGATACGGGGGAGGATTGCTTGCGCTGTACTGCCTCACGTTGTCCACGTTACCCAGACCAATTTCTTCCGCTGTGTATGTCGGTTTAGATTCGGCTTTTGCCCACGCCGGAACAGTAGGGTCGGTTTCCGTGTATTCGGTCAGATATTCTTCGTGTTCGTGCTGTGCTTTTGCGAAATAATCAGCGGTTTTACCATCAAGTTTTTCCGCATTATCTACAACACCGTTTCCATCCGTGTCGTAAACGCTCATAAGCATATCGCCCGAACCGCCGCCGCCCGAACCATTAACGCCGTCCATTACGTTGAAAGTTTTAGTTCCGTTTGCATCGGTTATTTCAACGGCATGTCCACCGCTAATCGGGGTAACATTGATAACAGGAGAGAAACCATCTTCGCCAGGTACGCCGCTGTTAAGAACCACTTCGACTTCAGGGCTAGCCGTTTCAACCTGAACATTCAGTTCAACACCTGAATCGGATGCGCTGGTGATTAAATTAAGTTCATACATCGCAGCCTCCATCCACAAGCACAAATCTCGGCGGCTTGTTGAACAACGTCAGAACTTCATCGGTATCATCAATCTGGATCTTGCCATCCACAGTTTCAGCCGTATGCACAAGGCGTATATTCCATGTGTAAGAACCAGCCTCCATATCTGCCGTATCTGCACTGTTAAGCCTGATGGTGCATTTGCCGTCAGAAATAGTGAATGCCTTGCAAATAGCATCTTTGCCTTCGCTGTCGCTCAAGGCAAACATCACGGTGTCTCCATCTGCGTACAAACCGCTCGTTATCTTCACCGAAAGATTCATTGTGTCCCCAAGCGGAAGGGTTATTTTTTTGCTGCCTTCATCAAACAAAAACGCCATATTATCGCGCTCCTTTTAATCCTTTATCTTGCCTATTGCCAGCCATGCAATGCCGGGGTTCAGCGTTACTGTGCCGAAGTTGTACAACCTCGCGGTGAAACCGCTAGTAGTTGTATTGGTAGTCCCTACAGTAAGGTTGCCGTAATGGTATGATGTCGAGCCACTATTGCACACAACCATTACTATCGGAATGTCCGCAAAAGGCTTTTCGAACGTTACGTTTACGTCTACGTAAGCCTGTTTGGTTGCGGAAATGTCTTCAACGTAACCGCCCTGCACGCTATAACCAAAGTCCGCTATGCCGCCATAGGCATATATCGGATATGCGCTTTCAAGCATGGGCTGTGCTTCCGTACCTTTGGGCAGACAGCCGAAACTCGCGCCGTACTTACTGCCAGCCAGAGCGAAGTTTACTCGACCTGACGTGATACTGTCATACTGGAAGGCGTTATATCCTGCCGTATCGGTGACTTCCACAGTGTATTCCACAGCAGAAGCGGCAGATACTACAGCCGTGATGATGCTGCGGTTGTTCGTGAGGTCGATCGTCGTACCGCTGCCCGTGCCACTGTAAGCAACCTGGCCGCTTGCGGTCTTTGCGGTGATCTTCCATGCGATGGAGTTGAGTCCGACAATGTTCGAGCAGCTTGCCTTCAGCGTTACCCATACGTTTTCGCCAGTATCAGAGGGCACATAGCCGGATATCTGTTCATCTGCGTCATACACTGGCTCGTAACGCTCCACAGAGAAGGCAGTTATCAAAGGATTGGTGTAAGTCCGCACGCTGATAGTGCGAGTCCGCACAACCTCACGGCCTCGGCTGTCGGTGACAGTGAGCGTGATGGTGGCTTCACCAGCATTGAGAATAGTGTTCGTGTTCTGCGCCGCACATTTGAATACACCAGCATCCGTTTCAGTGAGCGCATCCCACGTAAGCGTCTGGCTGTTCATGCCGTCTGCAAGGCTTGCCACAACGCTCTTGATGCTTGCACCATAGGTACCGTTGATATCGATGGTCGGTGCGATCACAGCGTAGGTCTTGCCAGTGAGTGCGTAGCTACCGAGATTGTTGATAAAGCTGATGCCCATACTGGTGATGGTCGGTACAGCCGTTTCAGGCACAGTAACAGTAAGATACAGCACCTCGGTGCGCTTCTGCTTGCCGTCCGCATCGTATACCTTCATAGTGATCTTTGCTTCGCCGCTGTCCGCATTGGGCAGTTCGGCGGCAAAGTGCAGAGAAGGTGTCCATGTGATGGTGGTTGAGCTGGTTTCTGCTATCGTGCCAGACTCATCGCCGAATTCGTAGGTGAGTGCATATCTTGCGTCACCCGATTCGGGAGCGATGTTCAGACGCACTGCCTTGCCCAATTCCACGGATTCCACATCGGTGGTCAAGGTGTTTGCCGAATACTCCCATACAACGTTGATATAAGGCGTTGCACCTTCTTCAATGCCGTTGCAGCGTACTCGCGTTCCAGTGCTGGTCAGATGAATGTACCAGTTGCCCGAGTAATTCAGTATCGCTTGAGCGCAATCGGTGATGTCGATGGTATACCATGCGGTCTGCGCTGCGATGTTCAGGCTGCCGCTTCCGTCAGCGGCCGCGCCCCATGCGCTGTCAGCGGAACTTCCGGCAGTTACTTCTGCCCGGCCACCGCCGTCTCTGCGCATATGCAGCGTTACCTTGGTGATAACGATATTTGCATCGCCTATCGCAGCAAGGCTGCGGATGGAGGGGAACGTAAGGCGGGATCGATACGTTACACCGCCATCCACTTTACCAACGTAAACCCTGCCGCTGCTGGAGTAGGAGTTGCCGCTACTGTTACCATATCGGCTTGCAGTAGCGGTTATTTTAGTAGTAGTTGCCATAAGCAATCACACCTTTGTGGTTACTTTTTGACGCGCTTTACCGCGCCGCGCTCCTTCTTAGGTGCAGTAGTATTATTGGATGCGGTAACCGCCTTTTTAGCAGCCGCTTTCTTCTGAATCGGCTGCTTTACAGTTCGATCGCCTTCGCTCAGAAGCCTTGCATTGAGTTCTCTAATGTGGCCGCCCTGTGCCTTAACAGGACGAGCAACACTGTCCGCTACCTTCTTAGCAACAGAGCTTGCGTGTGCGGTAGTCTTCAGTGCCTTGTGCTGCATTTCTGCGTAATCAGGTCTTGCGGAGTAGTATTTGTTTCCAGCTTCATATGCACCACGCGCAACGGCATTGCCCATCTTTTTGAGGTTGACTGCTGCCCTGGACTTTTTCTGAATTTCTTTTTTCATTGCCATATTTATCTTCCTCACTTTCTTAGTTGAACACCAGCGCACCTGATGCGCTTACTTTTGCCGTGTGCTCACCAATCTTCAGCATACGTCCTGCTTCGAAGACGGGAGCCGCTACTGTGTTCTGTTCCATTCGGGTCATCGGCGTGCCATCCTGTAGGATGGTAACGCCCGTATTGTTTGCCTGGAGCTTGTATCGGCTGTCACTGCTACCCATTTCAACCGTGCCGTCCTCATATCTAAGGTACTGCCGGAGGGCATCTTCGCCGACCTTCTTGCTCAGGCTAAGCTCAAACGATTCAGCCGTCTGCTCAAGCGTAGCGCTCAACGTCGAAACGTCTTGCCCGATTTCCTTTGTGCTTTCGGCAACCATCTCCAAGCTTCCACCATCGGCGAAGATTTTAGAAGTTGTCAGAGCGGTCACAAAGGCTTTCCTGGCGACCAGATAATCTGCGTTTATCTGCGAAGCCAGTATCTTGCCAACAAGAGCATATGTGGCTTTGATGTTAAAAGCGTTCAAGTCCTGAGTGGTCACAGAGGCCTCAATTATCGTCTGCCCTGCATTGGTGTAGCCTTGTTCTATTTCCGCTTCGGTGGGTTCTACGGCGACGGACTCAAGCGTTCCGTCGGCGTTTACCGATACCGTATAGAACTTTCCGTCTGCACCCTTTATACACAGATTTCCAACATATGCTTCAACGATCTGCGCCCTACCGGCGGCAAGGTTATCAATCGCCACTTTGCCAGCGGCCGCTTCACGAAGCACAAGCGCTTCAGCTACGAGGTTTTGAACAGTTTCGAAGTCGAAATGACCATATCTTGCGGAAACGTTTATCGCGCTTACGAACGCTGCCGCAAGTTTGTCCGTAGCGATAGTCGTTGCGGACAATTTTTCGGACATTTCTACCACAGTTTTGGTGACTATAGTCTCGCCCGTTTTCGGTGCAAGCATTTTCTCGTCAATGCGGCCATATTTACTATAAATATCATCAAGCACCTGAATAAGGCGCGTATAGAACCTGCGCTCCGACTCGTTCCAGCCTTCAGGGCAGCGCGGCTGCTCATACTGATATACACTATTCGCTGCCATGTCGCCCTCCTTAGTCCGAGTCAAGCTCCATGTAAATCTGGAGGCCTGCGCTCATTTTCCACGCGGCGCCTGCGGGAACCGTAAGCTCAAGCCTAAAGCTCCTGCCAGCCACGTTTACGCGCACTCTCTTGGGTTTACCACCCGTCAGATGCGCTTTTCTCTGTTTCAGTTTCTTTTCGGTGCGGATGCCGACAGTGACGTCCATGTCTTCGTCAGCGAGCAGATAGATTTCAAACCCGCTCTTAGTGACGGACTTGTAGCCGAGGTCCTGGTAAGCGGTCACATAGCGCATCGGGAGCGCTTCGCCCTCCTCATCCAAAACCATGACTCTGCCGGTGAACTCTTCGCCATCGGCCTTCGGTCTGCTGTCGGTGTAATACAGCTTTTCAGCATAAGGCAGGAAGCTGCTGACGTATACGCCCGTTCTGAGGTTGAAAGTGCGCTCAGAAGTGTCGTACTCCAGAATAGCGTTGTTGTATTCACTGCCGTCAAGCGGAAGCGCGAGGCAGTAAACTACGCCGTTCATGGTTGCCACAGCGTTCTCCACTGCCTGCCAGTTCACTCGCTCCATGATCCCCTGAATCTCTCGCTGCCTGAACGGTTGCACGGCAGTGCCGTCGTACATCATCAGGCCGTCATAAGAGAGCAGGAACATGTAGTCGTTGAACACAACCACGGTATTCTCTACGATAGTGCCGCCGCCAAACTGTTCCTTCATGTAGTACTCGCCGGGGTTAGTGCCAGCGATGCGCCACACGCGGTTCTTTTTGATGGCCAACAGATAACTACCGTATACTCGCAGGGCTACGAAGCTGTCGCCATCCCAGGACGGCTGCTGAATATCGCCCGCGCCATCTTCAGGGAACTGATTGTTCTGCTCCCAGTTAAGCGGCTCATACGGGACCGAATACATCAGCATGTCGGGCTGGTCGGGGATAGCTGCGCCCCAAATGCGTTCAGCATGACGAGTCAGTACACCGAACTTCTTCTCGACGTCCGTAGTGGTCGGTTTAACCCTGTAAGGCGTTACTTCCAGACTGTCGCCGTACACGATAAACATGCCGTCGTCAGCGTTCGTCATAATAAGGATGTCGATCGGGTTGTCCGCGATCACCTCAAGAGCGCCTTCGGTGTAGGGGGCGACTCTCTTGCCGTCGAGCGTCCAGTAGGTGCTCGTTTCATAAGTCACATAGTCGAAGCTATCGTTAGTAATGCCCTCGTAAATCTTGTACCACTCGGAGTTAATGGCTCCAGGCTCATTCAGAGGACGTGCATAAATAGCATTACCCGCCGCGGCTATCAACAGCTCAGGGGCGGTGTGGAAGAAATCATCTCGCCGGAATCTACGGAACAACAGCATCAGCGTTCCGATAGGCGCAGGCAGTGCGGGAGGGATATGCTCCCGCCCGCCGGTCATGGACTGCAGCAGTCCGTCAGTGGTCTTGAAGTTCTCGCCGTCGACTGCGTACTTCATAGCCACGTTTCTGTCACCCGCGCTCTGGTTGATACCGGCAAAGGAGTTGACCAGCATGGTGGTCTCGTAATTGTTTGCCGAAATCGCCATCAGAGGTCGCCTCCTTATCTGGTATAAATGTTCTTAAACTGCAGCCTGTTGCCGCCGCTCTCGTACTTGAGCTGAGAGGCGACCTGCAGGAAGGCAGAATAAAATGCCATGCCACGGTTCTGCTTCACAGCGTTACCGTTGCGATAGACCATGTACGTCGCGAAGTCCGCAAGTGCCCTATGCGCATAATCAGGCAACTCGGGTTCGTCGTAGCTCTGGTTCAGAGTGACATATTCAGAACCGTCATCGTCCGAGACATGCTTGCCAGTGTAGTTAAACACCAGAATCTCGTAACCGTCATTGATGTAATCAGTCAGGTGCGGTTCAAAATCCGGCAAGTCCTCCCTGTCGTTGTTGGTCTGAAACATCACCTGAGCTTTGATCGCGTCTAACGTCATACACTTTTCTCCTTAAATCTTGCCGAATCTGCCAGACTCGATGATTGCGTTGTATTCGGTGAGGGTGACTTCGATGTGCTCGCCGCGGGGCAGGATCTTGTTCTCGCCGTTGATGGTAACAGTGACGCGCTGGTCAACTTCGCCAACGCCGAACTCATCGTCGAGCAGCGGCAGGAAAATCGGAATCAGCGTCTCAGGGGTCTTTGCAACAGTGCTCTTTTCAGCAGAAGTCTTGGTAGCTGCCATTTTTATCCTCCTTTAAAGAAGGGCGGCGGAGGGAGCCGCCGCCCGGGGTTCTTATGCGCTTACAGCGTGTTCGATACGAACGATGAAAGCGTCTTCCAGGATGGTTGCAGTGTAGCCCTTGATCTTCCAACCGAGGGTGCCACGCTGGTTCAGCGGGTCTTCGGTGCCGGAAGAGCCGAGGCCCTTAGCAATCATGGTGACGTTCTTGCCGCCGGTCAGAGATACGCTACCAGCGTAGTCCTGGCCGTATACGACGGTGCCGTGTACTTCACCAATGTCAGAATTGGTGGCGGCGGGAGCGATGGTGTCGCCGGAGCTGTAGGAATAGCCAGCAGCGATCCAACGCAGGTAGATTTCCATGTTGGCGCCGTTACGCTTCACATGGTCAACAACAGCCGGGGTGTCGCCACCAACCAGGATAACCTTGCCAGCCAGGCAGCGGGCGAAGTAAGCCAGGTCTTCGGTGTTGCTGGAAGCGCTTACGGCGGTAACGGCAACGGTCAGCTTCTTGGCAGCGGCATCATAGCCGTTGGTGGCCAGAGAAGCAACGGAGCCGAACAGGTAGGTTTCGGGCTTAAAGGTCATCGGAACGTTGGTTTCGAAGAACTTTACGCCGTGCATGACGCCGATTTCGCCTGCTTCGATGTTGCGCTTGTCCTGATACTTGGAGATATCAACGAACAGCGGGTCTTCCATCAGGTCGTAAGCGGTTTCGGGGCCAACCTTGGCATGGTAGTAGCCATCTGCGAACTTCTTGGCCTTGTTCTTCTTCAGGGTGCGAACGGCCTTCTTGATGTCGCCGAGGGTCAGAACGTTTTCAGAGGTCAGCTCGGCGCGGGAGCCCTTGCCGCCGGCGTACTGAACGTTCAGGCCAGCCTTGTGGGCGTTGCAGGCGATAGCATCCAGAGTGTCGCGGGCCTGATCGCCGAGACGGTCAACAACTTCCTGCTTCATGGAGTCGATGGTGTTCCAATCCCACTCATCGTTCAGCTCCAGCCACTTACCGTAAGGCTTTACGGTTGCGGTGAATGCAGAGGTGACGACCTTCTGGCCATCGGGGGTAACGCCCTGCTTCAGGGGAGTCAGGTCAAGATCGAAGGGGTTCATGCGGTTGAACTTGACGCGATCGCCGTTGTGCATCGGGACGGTGCGGGTCTGCATGTCGCGGTCCCAAATGCGGTCGTTAACGATGCGGCCTTCAAACTTTCTGACAAGATATTCCTGAACGGAAGTTGCTACGAGGCCTTCGGAAGAGGTGAAGTTCATAAAATTAGAGGGCATACCGGGCATAAATCATTTCTCCTTTCAGTTAGCGACGGGCATCAAATACCTTGCCCTGTCGTACCTGCTCGTCGAACCTTGCAAAGTCCGCCGCACTCATGTTGGAGAAATAGCTGGCTCTAATCCGGCCACCGCCGGAGGTCTTGGCGACCTTCGGTGCGCTGGGTCTGCCAACACCGGCAAGATGCTTGCCGACATCGGTGAAATCCCACTCGCCCGTGGCCACCTTGTGCCTGACGTCGCTGTCATTCTGGTATGCGTCAAGGATCGCATCCTTAGTTACAGCGCCGTCGGAC
Source organism: Candidatus Limiplasma sp. (assembly GCA_045612325.1). Taxonomy (GTDB): domain Bacteria; phylum Bacillota; class Clostridia; order Christensenellales; family Aristaeellaceae; genus Limiplasma. Next base: position 11,649 of record JAZKYW010000113.1, read on the forward strand.
ATTTTTTCGTATGCTTCAGCCTGCGTATAGAGGTTAACAGCTCGCTCGCGAACCGCTGCGTCGCTACCTTTCTGTTCTGCGGCAGGCTGTGCTACAAACTTGCCGCTATCATCACGGGGCTGCGCCGCTACAGCGCTGCCCTTTTCCTTTTTCATGGTGAGGTATTCCAATGCAATGCTCTCGGGCATGTTGTTTTCTTGGGCAAACTGCCTAGCCTCTCGTTTAAGCTCCTCAGCTTCGTATTTAGCAATACGCTCCTGGAGGCCCTTGCGCTCATCTGCCCATTTGCTTTCTGCTTCTTTTGCACCGCGGTCATAGCCGCGACGCTCATATTCATACAGTCGTCCTCGGAAACCCTTATCCTCGGAGCTCTTCGCCTGTTTCTCCTCTTCCTGCTGTTCAGCTTCAACAGCGGGTTCGGTCAGGCGGCTGATCTCTTCGCTAAGTGCGTCCGCGGTAGTCTCAGGAGCCGGTGCCGCGTCGACCGGCACGCTCTCCATCATGGTTTCATCGACCGAATTGTAATTATCCATTGTTTTCCTCCTTCGCCACAGCTCCGTTACCGGCCAGCGACGACAAGTTTATGCAATATGTCGGTTTCCCGACTTATTACTTACGGGGACCGCCAACGAGGGCGGCTTCATTACCGCCGATACCCAGCGCCTGTCCGCTCATCTGCGGCTGTGCTGCGGCCTGCGGCTGTGCTTCTGCGATCATGCGGCGGTTGTACTCGTCGATAGTACCCTTCATGTTCGCGTTGCTTTCCTGCAGCATTGCAACCTGCTGCTGCAAGCTCTGAATCATCTTGGTGGTCTGGTCTACTTCTTCCAGGATCGGCATGATTCTATCCTTGCCGTCCACGACAAGCAGCTCAAACAGCACCTTGAGCGGGAACATCTGCCCTGCCTGCGCCGCCATGGTGTACGCCTGGATGTACAGCTCGTTCTGAGCCTGAATCCTCAGCGGGTTCCTGCGGCTGACCTGCACCTGTACGGTGTACGGCGGCGGGGCGAGGTTGTTCCTCTTCCTTCTGCGCTTCGCCTTCTCTTCTGCATGCTGACGGATACGGCTGCCCAGGCCAAGGCTGTTGCCCGCTCCCGGAAGCATCTGGTCCATCTGTGCAAGCAGTTCAACAGGCGGCATGTCCTCCGGCGGGAGGTCGTCGCCTCGCAGATGCTCGGCGGACATCAGAACCTCGCGGCTCTTGCCATCTTTGCCAGTGATCATCTGCTCTTTGCGCTCGGTGTAGAACTGGCAGACAAGCCACAGAACCTGCTCGACAATCTTTTTGAAGCCCTGGTTGAGCATCAGAGTGTGCTCGCGGGTGATCTTGCCGCCCGCCTCCTGCAGCGCGCTAATTGCGCTCGCTGCGGTGACGCCGCCTGCCGTCTCGCCTCGCGTCCACTGGCTCTGGCCAGAGTCCTGCTTGATGTCGGTCTGGAACTGAAGCATCTGCTGGGTGATGATCCCATTGAACGGCTTAGACTGGAACCACCTTACGGCGTCGTCATCAATGTTGTCGCCGGTGACGACGTTCTCATCAAAGTCAGCCAGCGCCTTGACGTCCAGGTTAGCGTTCTTGCGAACCAGCATGCGGTTCTTAGCGCTCATGCGGGCGTTCTCGTCCATGTAATGTGCGTAACGGTTGACGTATCGCATCATCGGGGCGAGCTGGTCAATCAGACCGTCACCTACGGGCTTGCCCTCGATGTAGTTGAACGCTTCCATTACGAACGGATACATGCCGTGGTTGTACACGTTCGTGTTGTTTTCCAACAGTGCGCCGCCCGCGAGGTATGCCACGTTGATCGTGTACCTGCGCTTCTTGGAATCGTATCTGCGGTACCAGTACTCCAGCATCATCGACTGGCCTTCGTCGCCGCTCAGCATCGCCACTCCCTCGCTCACGCCGAGGGTGCCGTGGTCGCCGCCGTCAGCGCCAATGTACGGTGCTGCGTCGGGGTAGTGCGCTGCGTACCAGCTCATGGGATGGAACACGACCTTAATCAGCGCTCTCGCATCCTGAATATCAGGTGCAGAGGGGTCCCACAGGAACGACTCGATCGGCCATCTGATGATGGCGACGTTGCCCTTGCCGTGGTCCATGTCGTCGTCCCAGACAATCTGGGTCAGCGACGTGCCGATGAAGTAGTCTTCTACCCTGCGGCGGTGCAGCTCCTCGTAACCGTTCTGGTTGAACACGAATCTGACAACGTCGCTCATGTCCTCTGCCACGCTCGCCATGTTCGGGCGCTCGGGCAGCAGGCTTGCTTCGGGCATGTTGTCCAACTGGTCAGCGACGCAGTTGTTGAACGTGCTCTTCAGGGTCTGCAACTGAAGCATCTGCGGCTCGCCATCCAGCCTACGCACCAGCAGGTCTTGGTAGGGGTCTCTCATGCGCACGATTTCTCTATTGTCTCTTATGCGCTGATGGTAGTCCTGGCAGCCACTCTGGAACAGATGCAGGTAGTTGTAAGCCTCCGATACGAGAGCGCGTTCCTCCTCGCTTAGGGGCTGAGGTCCGCTTGCACCGGCTATCGGCTTCTGTGCGCCGGGCAGCTTCTTCGCCTCGGCGGCGGTTTCAGGCGCTTTCGCCTGGAAGCTTTTTGCACTCATTTTTTAACCTCTCAGTCTGCTAACGGGTCCCAGACCTTCTTCCTCGGCATGCGCGGGTCGTTGATCGGTACCGGCCTTGCCATCAGGAAATATCTGGTCTCGTCGTAAATGTGGTCTTCCGAGTCACTGTCTACGTCTTCTACTTTCCGCAGGTCGTAGGGCAGCGACGGGATCGTTCTTATGAACTGCCTGCAAGTGTTGAACACCTGCATCTTCGGCTGTCCGTTCTCGTCGAACTTCAGCCGCTCATGGAACTGCATCTTACCGGCCAGACGAGTGTTGTCACCTTTACGGAAGAACACGCCGTCCTTGCCGCCCTGCGGCTCCATCATCTGCGCAACGCTGTCGCCTCGACTTCTGTCAAAGATAGCCGGGTCAGCGATGCGGTCGATGAATATGTTGTCCTCTCGCTCCGTGCTCTCCCTCTCAATAATCCCCTTAGCGATCATCGCAGGGCTCAGCTCGCAGCCTTTGTTGACCGTTCCGTTCCAGCCGTACCACTCGCGGTACCTGTAAGCTACGTTCTCAGGGGACACAGCCCACCAACCAACAGAGAACGGTCTTGAGTAACCGTGGTCGAAACTCATGTATCGCGGCCAGTGCGTCGGTATGTCGAACGGCTCGATTACATGCGTCCACTGTCTGTCCTTGTAGTGCTTCGGGTCGTCCTTCCATTCAATGAAGACCTGACCCTCGAAGGCATCCCATTCGCCCAACAGAAGGGCTCGGCGCAGCGCGTCCGGCTTCTTCTCAAGCTCGAAGATGTAGTCCTTTGTGATGTGCGGGTTCTCGGTCGCCAACGACGGTATGTACTGCTTGGTTACCACCTTCGTCTCGCCCAGAGCGTTACTCACGATCTCGTCACGGATCTTCTCCATGAACGGGCCCGCATCAACAAAATACGCCTTCACCCATCCGTGGCCGATGTTGCCCGGGTTGCTAGTACACCTAACAACCGGCACCAGCCCAAGGCTCTTTTTTGCTCTCAGACGTGTCTTAAGGAAGTCGAAAATCTCCCTCTCGAACGTCGTCAGCTCGTCAATGTACAAAAAATGGATTTCCGCACCAGCGTAGGTGTACATGTCCTCCACACTCGCACAATGCCTGAAGTGGATAATGCTGCCGTTATTCAGTCGATATTCATGCGACCCCGAAACGTAGCGGCCAAGACCCTGCGGATAACTCGCCTTCGCTTCCGCGATGACCGTATCTTCCAGCTCTCGGAACGTCCGTCGAAAGATGTACGCATGACTCTGTGGATAACTCAAGCAGCGCGCAAGGGCATCCATTACGCATGCTTTGCTCTTGCCACCGCCTGCGGCGCCGCCGTACAGCACCTCATCAGCATCAGTTGTGTGGAAAACCGCCTGCTTCGGCGTCGGCACATAATCAATCACGATCTGCCTCGCCATTTTTGTCCTCCTTTACCTCCTCACATGACCCGCACCCCCAGTCGAACACTGTCCGTATTTCGCGGACACCTGTCCGTATATTAAAATCCCCACCCTGGGGAATTTTTTAAAATTCAGAACCCATTGTCGGGATTTTTACTTCACCCTGCTAAAGCGTGAAAATTTTTTCTTGCTCCGGCATCAAGCCGTATCGGGGCGGCGAGGTATATATATATGCGGGGCGGGAAGTGGGAGTCCCAGCGCTCCGCATAGCCCACCCACCTTGCTTTTTTGCCTCCTTTTTTAAGAGGCATACAAAAAAATAAGGCACTTTTGTATAAAGCATACAAAAATAAAGGGCAACCTCCGGGAAAGCGGGCCGCGCTGTGCGGAGGTAGGACACAGCCGGAACGGCCCGCCGGGCGAAACACCCTAAATCACACAGGCCTGCGCCTGTTGATCTAATAATCAGTATCTATGCGTAAAAGAATCCTTTTACGAATAGATAAACGATGATTGCACAAATAAGACTGTGCTATTTTGTGCAAGATGTAGATAAGAACAATTATGCAGTTTCTGTGGCCTTTATACAGGCCTTTATGCATTAATTAATCAGTAAATTCCGCCTCTATCGGGCCGTCGTCGCTGCTGTCCGGCAGTGCTACGCCGCCAGCGGAGCCAGGCGCGCCCGGCTTAGGCATGTTGCCAAACGTGACAACGACGCTGTTGTCGGCCTGGCCTTGCTGCAGGTTGTACAAGCGAATTAGCTCGCGGGCTGCGCCTTGAGCTACCCACGGATTACTATTATTAAGTTGCGCCTGAAGAACGGCGTATGCCTTGGGAATTATCGTGCCAACAAAGCGCGTGAGCTCCGCGGCCCTTAACGCGATCATGTCGTCACGCTTAAACCAACGCGTCACGGTGGCAGGGTCAACGTTGAGCTCTTTAGCTATCTTATCTTTACTCGCTCCACTCGCTGCGAGGTGTGCCGCCATTTCCATTTTCGGCGTGATCGGCATTTTAGTACCCTTTTTAACGGGCATCGTCTACCGCCTCCCCACCCTCTGCACAAACATGAGCGGCGAACATTGAAAAAATCTGTTTAACGTCATCCACGGATCGAACGACATAAGCGTGACCATTTGCGGACCTTATTTGCTCAATAATATGATCCTGCAGCGCGGACAGCCTGCCTAACTGAGGCCGCTTGACCTCCAGCGCGACAAAGTGCCCATTATAGCATCCGACGATGTCGGGAACGCCTTTTTTCTGTTGAGCTCCGCCTTGTACTTTAAATCCCCACCAAAGCGGAACGCTTTTAAGATATCGCTGTATCTTTTTTGTGATCTCCGTCTCAAGCGGAATATCAGTAGTGTGAGCCAACAAAAAACACCTCCATGACGCATTATCTCATGGAGGTTTATTTCCCTTATATGCACGACTTTCGGCCGATTTTTTTTCGAGAGCAAACAAAAAAGCCCGCCGATTAAGGCAGGCTTAAAACATGTACTGAATACAAAATATGTACTGAATACAAACATAAAAAATAAAAATGTTTTTTGTCATACAAGTACTGAATACCACCATGTACACGTATCTCTAATACGGTCTGAAACGTTAATTTTAAGTAATATGGACAGGGATAAGTGTTAAGGAATAGTAAACCGCAAAAAATAAAATGTTTCTATGTATTCAGTACATAATTTGTATTCAGTACATCAAAAAGCGAGGCCGCCCCGCAGCCCCGCTGATCCGTTATTCTTCTATGTTGCAGGCCTCTTCCGCCCCGTTGCCCTGCTGATTCTGCTGCTTGGCAATGTACTGTTCGCAGTCTTGACACGCAAACGTTATTGCGCTGACCATGAATTTATCGGGGGACATGTTATAGTGATTGGAAATCTTATTGACCATGGGGAGGAGCTCCGGCGGGGCCCTGAAAACGATAGGGCATGAATTTTCGGCCGACACATGTGCGCTTGCCGTCATGGCTATATCAGTGTTCGTCCATGTGTCAAAAGGAATATTCATCGCGGCGGCTATGCTTTCGTTAATGAATCGGTTCATGGTTTTATTTAGGTTGATCGCTACATCTTCAACCAGGTCTTTACGTCCTGCGGGCAGCCTTACTGATATCTGATCATAGTGTGCTGAGTTATAGCGCTCGTTCGCCGCCCTTCTTGCCTTGCTAAAAGCCATTATTGAGCCTCCTTTGCCTTGTCGCGTTGCATTGTTTCTTCTATAGAACGGATAACAAACCCGTTAAGACTTTCGCCCCGCTGCTCTGCGTGCGCTTTTATTTCAGCTTTCATTCCGCCAGGCATGCGTAGGGCGAAACTATCCAAAGTAGAAAGGTAACGCTTGTTTGCTTCTTTGCGCTGTTCGTAATGTTTGGTCACTTTCTCACCTCCTACATATAAGAATATCACAATAGACAACAACATGCAAGCATGTAATATTGCACAAAATGATAGCATGTAATTTTGTTTATTCGGTCAGATTGACATACATGCAGGCATGTAGTAATATATAGCCATCGACAGCGAAACACCGCCGCCGATGCAAAAAGCAGAAAGGAAAAGAAAAGGATGGAAAACGAACTCATGCCGAACGCAATCGAAATGATCGTGCAGCTTGCGCGAGAGAACGAACGCCTCAAGATTGAGCTTGAAAGCTACAGGCAAGAAAGAGAATGGATGCTCAAGGCCAGCACAAAGGAAGAACAGCAGAAAGCCCTTCCTAAAGTGCATATAGAGCTTCAACCCGCCCCGGATTCCCCCTTCGCCCCCGCAAAACCCGCTAGAACCACGAAGAAGACCTAAAAGAAAAACCCCTCAATCATAAGCGCGGCAACGCTGATTGAAGGGCCCAACGGAGCAGGTTCACTGCTTTCCTGCTCCATTCTATCAAAAATACGACTGATAGTCAATAGGAGGATAAAAGAATGTTCGAATTCATGAAGCATCAGATTGAAGCAACCAAGGCCCGCAGCGCATGGGACAAGGGCGTTAAGCTCTACGCTTTGGAGCTGGTCGAGTCTCTGGATGAGATGACCGCGTGGAACGACGGCCTCCCGGCCAACGAGCGCGAGCTTGACCGCTGGATACTCAACGGCGCCTCCGATTGGCAGCAGTACAGCGAGGGCGGCTGCGCACTGATTTATAACCGCCAGATTGCTGAGCGCCTCTGCACCGCCACGGAGCTCAAGCGCGTACAGCATCGCGACGGCGGCCTGAAGAACCCGAACGCCCGCGAGAATTGGCTCGACTGTCAGGCCCGCGCACTGTATCAGGCCGCACGCCTCGTTCGCTCCGCGTTCTGCGCAGCACAGCAGGTTCTCGGCCAGGCGTAACGCTTGGCCCCGACGGTACGAAATGGAGGTGCACAACCATGATGAACGTAGCATTCTGGAACAAAAGGCGCGGCAACTGGCACAGCGTTGAGGGCGTAGTAAAGATCGAGCGATATGGCAAGACCTGGGAGCTGTATCTTGACGGCGACGAACACGAAACGCTTGATTGCTCGGCGTATGACCTTATCAGCGTCGACATGTATTAAAGGAGGCCCCATATGAGCATCGTTTTAATCTTCGTTCCGCTCGCGCTGTATGCCGCGATCTTTGAGCGCCGCCCGGCCCCGCCGCGGCGCAGGAAACACAGCATCTTGCAAATTGTCGAGTATTAAAAAGGAGGAAGAACCCATGAAAACCAACGCGACCGCATTAAGCCATACCGAGGTAATTACCCTGGCTATCAAGACAATCGAAGCAGAGATCAGACAATGGGGCGAGTTAACGCCCGACACTCCCGCAGGGTTTGCGATGCTGCGTAGCGCCATTGAAGAGGCCCGCGCGAAACGGGCTTGTCTGTTGCAGATGTTTCAGATTGAAACGGGCGTACCCTACGAGTAATACCGTCTTGACGGGCGTGATATACTGATAACAGAAGCCGTCGGAGGTATCGCCCATGAAGACCACCCACACCCCGCGCCGCTGCCCCGTTTGCGGCGAATGGTTCCAGGCCTGGAGGCTGCACAGGCGCCCGACGTGCTCATATCAGTGCCGGGCCGCGCTGTACACGGAGCCGGAGTTACTGCGGAAGATGAAAGAAAAAGCGAAACAAAAAACGGCCCCGCGATAATGCGGAGTCGTTTTTCTTGTATGCCATTTAGTATGCCATTTGGTTTTGCGGCGTACGCCTGCGATATGCGTTTTATACAAAAAATACGGGCGTTTTTGCGGTTAATCCTATGCAATTTGCTATAAAAAGCAATTAAATCGGAGGTTCGAATCCTCTCACCCAGACCACGACGAAACCCTTGCGGCTGTAGGGCTGCAAGGGTTTTTTGTTTTTTCTGTATGCCACAAAATATGCCATTTGTTTTGCGTTTAATCCAAAAACTTAGAAAGCGCCTCGTCTATATACTGGGCGGCGCGTTCCTTCTCGCCGTCTATTTCGTGTCCGTAAACACCGATCGTATCCATGTCGACGGAGTGCCCGACGGTGGCCTTGAGCAGCTCGAGCGGCATGTCGATTTTATTGATCGACACGAACGTATGCCGGAGCTCATGCACAGTGCAAGAGATCCCATGGTAAGCACAGTATTTCCGCCAGTATTTGGCTATGGCCGCTGGGTGAGAACATTCGCCGTGCCGATCAGGGAAAACCCACTCGGAGCACACGCCATGCTCGGCTAGCATTGCCTGTTGATCACGGAGGATACCCGCGGCCACCTTGGACAGCGCGACTGTTCGACGGGCGTTTTCGTTCTTGCCGTGCGTCACCTCGCGCAGGTTGTTGATGCTCCGGCGGATATGCAGCGCCGCCCCGCCGACGTCTTCGCGCCGCAGCCCCGCCAGCTCGCCGCGCCTTAGCCCCGTCGCGACGTAGAACCGCCAGGCGTAAATATACCAGGCCGGAGCAATGCCGCCGTCCCAGGGGCAGCTAGGGTCACTGAAGAGAACCTTGAGCGCCGGAGGCTGGAGTACACGCTTTTCTTTGATCGGCGCCGCGCCCGACGGAATCGTGAGCGCTTTTTTTATCGGGTTGAACTCCCAGTTTTCGCCGTCGCAAAAAGACAGGAACGCGGTTATGGTTGAGATAACGTTTTTGCATGTCCGCTCGGACAGCTCGCGCCCGGCCATTTCGTTGATACAGTCCTGCCAATCGCTGCGGGTGATCTTGTTCAGTTTTTTGATCTTGAGCAGCGGCAGAATGTATAGGCGCCCGTTTTTCTCAACGTTTTTGTAGTTGCCGGTGCCGGTGCTTGCCTTGACGTGTTGCAGGTAACGCTCCCAGGCCGCGGAGAATCTCATCTCAGCGGTCCCGACGCTTAACCACTTATCAGCCTTAGCCTCGACCTCACGGCGGCCCTTAATGCCTCTGGTCGTGCTGTAGAACGCTTTGCGTTCACCGTCTTTCTGAACGCGCAGGACCCACATCTGCCGAGACTCATTCCAGGTTGCTTCAGATCTTCGTTCCGTCATAAAATACCACCTTCCATGTTGAAAAAGGCGGCGATATGTGCTATACTCATAGTGTCCCCGGACGGGATTGAGTATAGCGACCGCCGCTATACATAAGCCTCGCATTGCAGTGCGGGGCTTATTTTTATTTATGCGTGCAGCCAAAGGATCAACACTATGGCCGCCAGTATTGCTCCGAGCGTGGCCGCCAGAGCAATGATTACCAGGTTGCGCTTTTTAATGTCGTGCTCGCGCTGTCGGATGATCTCCTCTTTGTCTTTGATGATGCGGTCCAGAGCCGCCACGGCGCCCTCAGAGCGGTTGGCGGCGGCGCTATGCTCTAATACCAGTTTGCGCAGGCGGCCCAGCTCCGCGGCGTCTCCGCCCTGCTGCGAGGCCTGCTGCGTGGGAATGCCCATGAGCGTACGCGGATCGACGCCGAAGGCCTTCCACAGTAGCCAGTATGTGCTTCCGCGGGGATCGGCAATGCCGCCCGCCTTGAGTTTGCGCAGAGTGGACTCGGCCAGGCCGGAATACTCGGCCAGCAGGAAGCTATTAACTTCTTTATACTCTGGGTGCTCCTTCAAGAACTGTTTGATCGGTTCCGAGGGAGCTTTTTTTAGCTCCTCGACGCGCTCGGCCAGGGCCTTGTTGCGGAACTTGTAGCCGTTCAGGTGCTCCATGTCTTGATGGATATTAGGATCAAAGATGTTTTCCGGCATGTTTTGCCCTCCGATCGCGCTATTACTGATTATGTCGGTAAAAGTGTGCCAAATGGACGTTAAAATGCATAAAAATGCACATTCCGAGCGCTTGCGGAGCATAAAAATCACCGTAAACGCTACAAAAATATCAAAAAAAGCGCCAAATGGACGTTCTGGAGCTTTAAATGGCCGTAAGCGATATGCAAATATCCTTGCGCTTTTTGTTTGGCGATGCTATTTTCTGGGCGTCGGCAGCGACGAAAAAATACAAGGAGGCGCCCAGATGAAAAAGACGACGTACATTGACGGTATCAAGCTCAGCCTTTTTGACAAGGTTGAGGTCTATCGCCCGCAGCTCCCGCATATCAAAAAGATAGTGTTCGTCCCAGGGAAAGTGATCTACATTAACCGGGCGGCGGACGATGACGCGAACGTCATTAAACTAACTCATTATGAAGATGAGGTTCTGGAAATGCTGCTGGACGACTTGGAATAACTAGCGCTCAACTTCGTTTATTGTGGCGGTGTTGTAGAAGTCATCGTTGTTCAGGTGCCCGATCTCATGCTGTGCGGCCTTCCGCTGTTCTTCCCTGGACAACCTGGAGTTGACGTAGATGTTTGCGTATCCGTCTTCGTCAAGGGCAACGAGGCCCTTCACGCCGTAAGGGAGGTCGATAGGCCTCACGATGTATTCATCACTTGCCATGTTCATCATTTTCCTTCAGCGCATTAAGGATAGCTACCGCTTGCCTTAGCTGTTTCGGGGTTGCGTCCTTTGCGGTGCTGAACAGTACTCGCATATCAGGGTTGCGGCGCAAAGACTCGCGCAGCTCCCACACGTCCTCGTCGCAGTCTTCATAACTAACGACCTTTTCTTCCGCAATGTTGTACGTTCTATATATTCTGCCGAGCTTTTTGCGCTGTTCTTCTTCAGACAGGAAAAAACCTATCGGCACATTAAACACATCAGCGATCGCTTCCAGAGTTTCATATCCGGGCTTTCGTCTGTTGTGCTCATAGTGGCAGATTGTCTGTTTCTTGACGCCTATTGCGGCGGCGAATTCTTCCTGAGACATTCCTCTTTCTCGTCTCAGCTCGGCAATCAGTGACCCGAAGTTCTTCATTTTCATCACCCACGCCCATGTTACCACACGCCGTTAATTTTGTCAACATTTTGTAATACAAAAGTAGTAAACAGCTGTTGACAAATGGTGTAAACAGGTGTATACTTCCCATGTAAACAGCCGTTGACACACAAGTCGGATCGTAGCCATGTCGT
>JAZKYW010000114.1:0-5346 GCA_045612325.1 Candidatus Limiplasma sp.
GCCGAGCCCTCCGCCAGCGTATCGCCAAGGATGCGGTCGCCGCAGCGCGGCACGCTGAGACCCGTGACCGCAACGGCGTCGCCCGTTACGGCTTCATCCACAGCGGTATAACCCGAGCCGCGGTAGAGACGAAGCTGATGCACTTTCTCGACTGCATCACCGAAACGGAAGGCGTCGCGCGCGCGAAGTCTGCCGCTTTTGATTTTGAGATAGACCACGCGGTCGCCGTTTACCTCGCGGCGCACTTTGTACACCAGCGCATCCAACTCGGCAGCCTCTGTTTCAGGCCTTTCGGCAAGCCTGGCAAGCGCGCCAAGCAATCCGTCAAGGCCGATGCCCGAAAGCGCCGCGCCGTAGAGCACGGGGAACGCCCTGCGCTGCTGATACAGCGCGACCAGCGATGCCCACGCATCGTTTTCGTCCGCTTCGCCCATCAGATAGCGTTCGCAGAAGTCGTCATCCAAAACAGCCAGCTGCTCCGCATCTGGAACGCCGTTTACCACATCCACCAGCTTGTCGGTCAGGCGCTGCTCCATCTGCCCGCGCAGCTTGTCGCGATCATAGGAGGCAAGGTCTGTTTTGTTGACAAAGAACATGGCGGGTACTTTGTAGGTTTCGGTCAGACCAAACAGCGCCGTTGTATGCGCCTGTACGCCCGAGCCTCCGTCCACCAGCACAACTGCCATATCCAGCGCAAGCAATGCGCGCTCCGCTTCGGGGGCAAAGTCCACGTGACCGGGGGTGTCGATGAGCGTAAAGCGCCGTCCTTCCAGTTCAAACCACGCCTGGTCGCTGAATACGGTGATGCCGCGCGAACGTTCAATGGCATTCACATCCAGCGCCGTATCGCCATGGTCCACACGCCCCAGCGCGCGGATGGCGCCCGTGCGGTACAGCAGCTGCTCGCTGAGCGTGGTTTTGCCTGCGTCAACGTGGGCAAGAATGCCGAGCGTACGCGGTGTGGGCATGGACGTTCTCTCCTTTCGGGGAAATCAGCTCTTGAAAACCTGATAGATGGCGCACTTCAGATACTGCGTTTCATGCGCGGCAGGCAGGATGGGATGGTCCTTGCCCTGCGTACGCCATTCGATTTGCCTCAGCTGCACGCGGGCGTCCTTCTGCGCATCAAGGATCATCTTATGGAACAAATCGGGCGTTACATGCTGGCTGCAGGAGCAGGTGACGAGGAAGCCGCCGTCCTTGACCAGCTTCATACCGCGCAGGTTGATCTCCTTATAACCGCGCAGCGCGCCCTCTACCGCAGAGCGGGTCTTGGTAAAGGCGGGCGGGTCGAGGATGACCACGTCAAACTGTTCGTGCTTGTCCTGCGCCTCGTGCAGATAGTCAAAGGCATTGGCACATTCAAAGCGCACAGTGTTTTCAAGGCCGTTGAGGCGAGCATTCTCGGTGGCGCATTCGCAGGCGAAATCGCTGATATCCACACCGATAACTTCCTTCGCGCCGTAATGGCCCGCATGCAGGGCAAAGCTGCCCGTGTGGGTAAAGCAGTCCAGCACGCGCGCATCCTTTACAAAGGGCGCGATGGCGGCACGGTTTTCCTTCTGGTCAAGGAAGAAGCCCGTCTTCTGGCCTTCCTTCACATCCACCCAGAAATGCACGCCGTTTTCGACCATTTCGATCTTATCGGGCACTTCGCCGTAGAGCAGACCTGTGACCTGCTCCATGCCTTCCAACTCACGAACAGGAACGTCGCTGCGCTCCCAGATGCCCATGGGGTGCAGTTCCTCCACCAGCGCATCCACGATATCCTGTTTGAAGCGCTCCATGCCAAGGCACAGAACCTGCAGAACGATCACGTCGCCAAAGGCGTCGGCGATCACGGCGGGCAGACCGTCGCTCTCGGCAAAGATCAGACGGCAGGACTTGAGGTCTGCAAAGTGACGGCGGTAGTCGATGGCGCGCTTTACGCGGGCGCGGATCCATGCGGAGTTGATGCTCTCATCCCTGCGGCTGAGCATGCGCAGGCTGATCTGAGACTGGGGATTGTACACCGCCATACCCAAAAACTTGTGGCGGTTGGACATAACGCGCACCACGCCGCCGGGCACATGAGCGCCTTCAACGGATTCGATATCGCTGCGGAACACCCAGGGATGACCGCCCAGCACGCGCTGTTCCTTATTTTTGACCAGATAAACATTTGCCATAAAATGAAAACCTCCTGAGGGAGAATATCGCATTCATTATATCACAGTTTGCGTTTGTGTGGTATAATCAGTTGAACCAAAGTGTACGGAGGTTTGCGACATGGCAAACGTTATTTTGATCGGCATGCCCGGCTGCGGCAAAAGCACGCTGGGCGTACTGCTTGCCAAATCATTGATGATGGATTTTGTGGATACCGACCTGATCATGCAAAACCGCGCAGGAAAACCGCTGCAGCAGCTGGTGGATGAACTGGGCACGGAAGGTTTTTCCCGCACGGAGGAAGCTTGTATCCAAAGCCTTGCACTGGATAACACCGTTATTGCTACGGGCGGGTCGGTCGCTTTGGAAGAGGGCGCCATGACGCACCTTGCCAAAACTGGCCCCATCGTATTTATCAAACTGAGCTATCAAACCATTGAAAGCCGCCTCAACAACATTTCCACGCGCGGCATCACGCTGGAAAAAGGCCAGACGCTTCAAAACCTGTACGATTACCGCCAGCCTTTCTACGAGCGCTGGGGCCAAATCGTTGTGGAAGCGGACGGTCAGGACATTGAACAAACCGTTGCAGCGCTGGTCACAAAGCTGCAGACAAAGGAGGATACCCTGTGATCTACACTGATTTTCAGCACAAGAAGCTGCCCCTGCTGGGCTTTGGCGCAATGCGTCTTCCCCTTATTCCCGGCACCAGCCAAATCGATGAAGAGCACACCGAAAAAATGGTCGACTATGCCATGGCGCACGGAGTTAACTACTTTGATACTGCCTATCCCTACCACGGCGGTCTGAGCGAAGTGGTCATCAGCCGAATCCTCCAAAAGTATCCCCGTGAAAGCTATTATCTGGCGGATAAGTATCCCGGGCATCAGCTTGCCTCCGCCTATGACCCTGCGGATGTTTTTGAAGACCAGCTCAAAAAGTGCGGCGTGGATTATTTTGATTTCTATCTGCTGCACAACGTATGCGAGCTTTCCATGCCTGCCTACACCTCCCCCGAATGGGGCATCGTGGATTACTTTGTGGAGCAGAAAAAACTGGGCCGCATCCGTCATCTGGGCTTTTCCACCCACGCATCCAACGAGACCGTCAAGCAGTTTCTGGATGCTTACGGCGAGCACATCGAATTCTGTCAGATTCAGCTGAACTATCTGGATTGGACCCTGCAGGATGCCAAGGGCAAGTGCGAGCTGCTCACCGAGCACAACGTTCCCATCTGGGTAATGGAGCCCGTGCGCGGCGGCAAGCTTGCCAAACTCAGCGATGCCGATATGGCAGCGCTGGCTGCCCACCGCCCCGACGTTTCTGCCGCAGAGTGGGCTTTCCGCTGGCTGCAGGGCGTTGAAAACATCGGCGTCATTCTCAGTGGCATGAGCAACATGGAACAGCTTGTGCAGAATATCGGCGTTTTTGAATCCCCCGCTCCCCTCTCTTCCGAGGAAGAAAACACGCTGATGGCCATTGCCGACGGCATGAAGAACTCCGTACCCTGCACGGGCTGCGGCTACTGCATGAAGGGATGCCCCATGGGCCTCAACATTCCCGAATTGCTGGCCATTGACAACGACCTGCGCTTTGCTCCCGGTGTAAACACCGCCATGCGCGTGGACGCCCTTCCCGAGGATAAGCGTCCCTCCGCCTGCATCGGCTGCGGCGCATGTACGCAGATTTGCCCGCAGAAAATCGACATTCCCGGTGAAATGAGCAACATGGTGGCGCTGCTTGCCAAAACGCCCAGCTGGGCACAAATCAGCCGTGAGCGCGAAGAAGCCGCTAAGAAGTTGAAGGAGAAGCGCTGATGCATACCGCCGAGCAGCTAACGCACGACCTTGCCGCCCTTGGCGTAAAGGCAGGCGATACGGTTTTGATGCACTCGTCCTACAAGTCGCTGGGCGGCATTGAAGGCGGTGCAAAGGGATTCTTTGATGCTTTTCTTGCCCTGCTTGGCAAAGACGGCACGCTGGTTTTGCCTGCGCTTTCCTATGCAAGCGTCACGCGCGAAGAGCCGCATTTCGACGTTCTGTCCACGCCTTCCTGCATAGGTTTTCTGCCCGAGTATTTCCGCACGCAGGTGGACGGCGTACAGCGCAGCGTACATCCCACACATTCCTGCTGCGCCGTTGGCAGACAGGCGGATTTTCTGTGCGGCCTGCATCACCTCGACCGCACGCCCGTAGGCCCGCATTCCCCTTTTGCGCGCCTTACACAGGTACAGGGCAAAATTCTCATTCTCGGCTCTCATCCCGACCACAACACCAGCCTTCACGGCGTGGAAGAAACCGCCGAGCCTGAGTATCTGTTTGACCGCTCTGCGCCCATCGTGTATACAGTGACCGACGCCGAAGGCCGCAGCTGTCAGGCTACGCATCTGCGCCACGGCTTCCACTTCCCCGACCGCGATTACGAGCAGCACTATGACCGCATCATCGGTCTGCTGGATGAAACCGAGGTTTCCTTCGGCAAGGTGCTCGACGCCGACTGCGTGCTGATGGTTGCCGCCGCCGTATGGCGCAAGGGTCATGAAGCGCTCGTCAAAGACCCGCTGTATTTTACCGAAATCGTTTATCATCAGGCATAACAAAAACCTGCCGCAACACACAACGTTGCTGCGGCAGGTTTTTTGTTGCGGTCAATCGATAAATCCGCTGCCATTCCATTTGAGCACCGGCTGATACCCCATGTGCGCATACCACGGTCCAACGGCGGTGTAGTGAATATGGCTGATATCATATCCATCCTTACGCAAAATCTCGGTGGCATTCTGCACCATTTTGAGGCCGATGCCCTGTCTGCGGTAAGAAGGCACAGTGCCTACGCAGCCGGGGCCGCCTACTTTGAGGCCGTTGTATACGCCGAAATCATCCACCAGACAAAAGCTGACGACCTTGCCTGCATCAAAAGCACAGTAGATGCAGCTGCCCTTGGTAAAGTATTCCACCCAATTTTCGTCTACCTCGCGCACGGCGGCATGCAGCGCGTCCATGTCTCCGTCATACATACCGAAGGTGATATGCTCGGGACAGGTGAGCTTAACATCCTCCACGGAGAAGGTATGCAGGTCCATCACCAGCTCCTCCGCCGCGTTTTCGGGCGCCATATTGCGGACGTAGGGTCTTTCAAAAAATCCCGGAAACAGATGGTTGAAATAATCCTTGTAATCCACGGCTGTATTCTCCTTTC
>JAZKYW010000115.1:0-29209 GCA_045612325.1 Candidatus Limiplasma sp.
CTTGTATACCAGCCATCCGGCATTCCCGAAGAAGTAAGATCCTCAAAACCACCGTTGGGGATCATATTTTGATTTTCAGCACAAGAAAACCCGGAAAACAGAAGCAGAAAAACAAGCAAAACAGCAAGGATTGCGCGTTTCATTCGTTCGCATCCTCCTGGACAAACTTTTTGATAAAGCTACGTCGATGAAGCGGCGTAGGTCCATATTTCTTGAGCGCTTCAATGTGCTCGGCAGTACCGTATCCCATGTTGCGGTCAAAGCCATACTGCGGATACTGTTTGGCGCATTCGACCATCTGACGGTCTCTGGTTACTTTGGCGATAATGCTTGCCGCCGCAACGTTGTAACTGGTGGAATCGCCTTTGATAATAGGCATAATGGGAAAAGGCAGATAAAGATCACGTACTGCATCAACGATGCACAATGTTGCCGGTGCTTTTTCCGCAGCGCGCTCCATCGCGAGTTTAGTCGCGTTCAGAATATTCATACGGTCGATCTCTTCAGGCGTTGCTTCGCCGATGCCTACATAGATCGCGCATTGCATGATCTGATCATAAAGTTCTTCTCTGCGGGGAGCGCTCAGCTTTTTGCTGTCATCGATCCACTCATACAGCGGTTCATCAGGCATGATAACACACGCAGTAACAACATTGCCCATCAGCGGGCCGCGTCCCACTTCGTCCATGCCTGCAAGGGATGTACCAAAGCCGGCGATAGCTCTGTCATGGTCTACCATCTCACGGAAATGAGCCAGGCGTTTTTCAGAGATTTTCGCCATTGGGTGCTTCCTCCTTGACGACGGGCTTAGGCGCTTCTTCCAGAGTGAGCTTACCCACCTTGCCTTCGCGGAATTCATCAAGGACAACAGCACAGCAGCGGTCATAGTCATACTCACCGCCGCGCATCAGGAAGCCTCTGCCGCGGCAAACTTCGTCAAGAAGTTCGTACTTTTCAGCTTCGGTATTTTTGATTTTATACCGGGTCGCTGTCTGCTCGGGCATAACCGAAAGAAGGTCCCTGAGCAGTACGGCGCACAGTTCGTACTGGTCGTACACCGCATCCTTGATGGTACCGATATAAGCCAGTCGGGTCGCAGCGCGCTGGTCGTTGAGCTTGGGCCAGAGCATGCCGGGAGTGTCCAGCACTTCAAGATAGGGAGAAACCTTGACCCACTGGTTGCTCTTGGTCACGCCGGGGCGGTCGCCCGTTTTGGCAATGCTGCCGCCGTAAAGACGGTTGATGAAAGTACTCTTGCCAACATTGGGCACGCCAACAACCATCGCGCGCAGCGTTTTCTGGATGCCTCTGCGCTGGTTGCGTTCCAAAAGGTCACGTGCAGCGTATTCGATCAGCTGACGAGCCTGCTTGGTCTTCTGCGCGCTCTTATCATAAGCCATAGCGTCAACGCCCTGCTTTTTGAAATAAGCAAGCCACTGCTGGGTCTTTGCAGGTTCGGCAAGGTCAGCCTTGCACAGAAGAAGTACGCGGCGTTTATGTTTGATCAGTTCATCAAGAGCAGGATTACGGCTGGAAAGCGGCAGACGAGCGTCACAAAGTTCGACGACAAGATCCACCTTTACCAACTGAGAACTCAAAAGTCTTTTGGCTTTTGCCATATGCCCAGGATACCATTGAATATCCAAAACTCATATCCCCTTCCATAGGCATTAATGCCTGTTATTCTTAAGGCATTATTTATTAAAACACTCTTTTTCTAAAAGTGCAAGTGTAAACTGTAAATACAATGTAAAAAAGCCCGAAAACACATATGTTTCGGGCTTTTTGGAATGTTTTGCGCAAAAATGATTTCTCTTAAGAAAAACACCTTTATTTCGCGGCTTCTTCACTTGTCAGATATTTTTCCATCACATATCCCTCAATAACATCCGTACGCACATGAACCCAGCCTTCTTCATCGCATCTTTCCAGCACAAGAAGTCGCTGGCCCTTGTAAAGACGCAGCAGAATATCGCAGTTAAGAGAGGGCTCTGCGCGCAGATTCAAGGAGCTGTCGTCCGAAATCTCGGTGACCTTTGCGTACCACTGTCCATCCTCCGCCGCAATAGTCGCAGGCATCAGCGTAGGACGAGGCGTCGGCGAAGGAGCGGGGCCAGCAGTAGCTGTAAGTCCATCCTCCGCTTGCGCGAAAATACGTTCCTGTGCAGGATACTGCTTCAAATCCATACCGGGATAATAGAACGCAAGGATTTCTACAAAAGTTTTGCCGTATTGTTCTGCCATGACCTGCGCACCGCGCTGAGACATGCCGACGCCATGACCGAAGCGGCGTACTTCAACGGTATATCGGTCACCGTGTTCTACCACGCACCAGATTTCGTTGGAGAAATTGCTGTTGATACTGAGCGAGAAAGCTTTTTCAGCTTCGGTGAAGATATCAACGCTGATGTTTACAGACTCATGCCACTTTTCAAACGGACCAAAGCCAAATTCAGGCTCGGGCGTAGGTTCAGTTGTTACAACGGGACGGAATGTTGCTTCGGTTTCTACAGGCTGAGAGGACTCTGCCGCAAACAAGCTGACTTCTTCCGTATCCTGGTCAACAACAGAAATAACCGTTTCAAGTTTACGCACGCTTACTTCCGCCTCAAGATTGAAACGAGTCATGCGTTTGCTGTTTTTGCGGTCAGGCGTATCAACGGTTACGGAAGTAACTTTATCAACGCGAATACCATCAATCGAAGTGTCAAAGCCGTTTTCGGACAGTTCTGCAGAAATCTGCCTGAGCAACAGTTCACGCACGGCAAGAGGAGCTTCTTTGTCCTGATACGTTTTCATGAAATCCATGCTTTTTACTGTGCTGGCAGGATTTTCGAGGTCGTACGGGTCTTCACCGAAAGCGTAATAGCGAAGGTCCTCTCGATTGGGCCAAACTGTGTTTACCTCTTCGGTCTGCCCGCCATTGCTCGCAGAGTAAAAGCACTGAGCCAGCTGGCCCTTGTAGAAACCACACACGCCCGCAGTTTCCGCTACAGCCTGCTCAGAACGCTCGTTGCCTGCAACGTAGCCGCGAAATACCTGGTCGTTGGTGTTGTCATATACATCATAATCGTCAGATGTATCACGGCTTCTCAAAGCATAGGTACGCGCTGCGACCGCCTGTGCCTTCAGCGCTTCAAGCGGAAAGTCGTTGCCCATCTCATAAGGCACAACGCCGAGAAGATAATCCTCTACATGAATTTTCAGAATAGGTCTGAGTTTGCCTTCCTGAATATCAAGCGTCAAATCGCCAAGATATTCGGTGGGATAGTTTGTCTTTTGAAAGCCCTTCTGCTGACCGTTAACGGCATCCGTTCTTGACAAGGAGATTTTCTCCCCTACGGGCATGGTCAGCCCCTGATAATACAAAAAGAGTTCGTCTTTCTGCAAAAGAAAACTGATTTCGCTGTCTGCCTGAAAATGCGCGCTTATGCCTGCGTCTGTTTCAAGCAGGTACGAAGTTTGAAGCGTGAGGTCAAGCCTGTCATTCAACTCAAGACGGGTGAGCAACACCCTGACAAACTGGTCCGTAGGACGCACCTGAGCAAACTCCTCCGCCAGCACTGAATTGACCGAGCACATCATAACCACACAAAGCAAAAAAGCAAAAAGTCTTTTAAATTTCATCAAAAATACTCCCTCCTGAAATTTGAAAGGTGGTACAACATTAAAACGAATCATATACAAGCATTCTTGCATCGTTTATATGGTATCACAGGTCACAAACGGTGACAACACCGCTTTTTGACTTTACGGTTAGTATAACCATATTCAGGAAAACAATTCACTGTAAGTGCAAATCAGCATAGCTCAAAATTGGATAAAACATTTGCTTTTTCAATTAAAACAAGGTATGATAATAAAGATGCAGGAATCGCTTTGACATTCATTATGCCGAAGCAGCCTATGCGATTAAACGATATCTAACAAGCTATTGAGAGGATGGTTTTCTTTTATGGCACGTAATAATCATTTCGGCGGTTTTGGCGGCGGCGCCAACATGCAGCAGCTGATGCGTCAGGCTCAGAAGCTTCAGGAACAGATGACCAAGGCTCAGGAAGAACTGGACGAGCGCGAGTACAGCGCCCAGGCTGGCGGCGGCATGATCAGCGTTACCGTGACCGGCAAGCGCGAACTGAAGTCCCTGGAGATCAAGCCCGAGTGCGTCGATCCCGATGATGTAGAAATGCTGCAGGATATGATCCTTGCCGCTGTAAACGAGGCTCTGCGCACCGCTGAAGAGACCCGCAACAACGAAATGTCCAAGCTTGCTCCCGGTATGGGCGGCATGTTCTAACCTATGGCACAGCAGCTGGAACCGATCGCCAAAATGGTGGCACAGCTTTCCCGCTTGCCCGGCATCGGTCAAAAAAGTGCGCAAAGGCTTGCCTATCACATTATAGGCATGCCGCTTGAGGATGTGCGTGAATTGGCTTCCGCGCTTTATCAGGGACGCAAATCCATTCGCTATTGTGAATCCTGCGGCAATTATGCAACCGATCAGCTTTGTGAGATCTGTGCAGATGAACGCAGACACAACGGACAGATTTGTGTCGTACGCGATCCGCGGGACGTAGCCGCCATCGAGCGTATGCGTGATTTCCGCGGTACCTATCACGTACTTCACGGTACTCTTTCCCCCATGGACGGCGTTGGTCCTGAAGACATCCGCATCAAGGAACTTCTTTCCCGTTTGCAGGATGATTCCATCAAAGAAATCATCCTTGCTACCAACCCCGACATCGAAGGCGAAGCGACCGCTGCCTACATTGCACGTCTGATCAAACCTATGGGGCTTCTCGTAACCCGAATCGCTCATGGCGTACCCGTTGGCAGCGACCTTGAGTATGCTGATGAGATCACCCTCTCCAAAGCGATGGAAGGACGCCGAGAAATGTAACATCATCTATACCGTCGTCCTCTTTTGGACGGCGGTATTTTTCAAACAAAGGAGGGAACGGCATGGAAAATATCCTCGCAAACACAAGCATCCTGCTTCCTGCTGCCCTGATCATTTTTCTGTTTATCATTTTGCTAATCGTGCTTTGCCTTTCCGGCGCAAAGCAAAGAAAAACCATCAGGAAGATCGAAAATCTTCAGGATGAAGTATCAAGGCTTCAGAAAGCGCAGGAGCAGACGGCAGCACGGGCGCATGATGATTTGATCCGCAATCTGCAGCAGCTTAACGAGAGTCTTCTCAGTGCCTACGGACAAATGAACCGTTCGCAGGCGGAGCAGGTAAATGCCGTGATCCAGCAAAGCTATGAAAACGTTCATTCGCTTCAGCGCATCATTGACGAAAACATGCAGCGCAGCGAAATGCGTGTTGAAGCCCTGCGTAAAACGATGGATGAAAACATGCGTTTGATGCGCGAAGAAAACGCCAAAAAGCTGAATGAAATGCGCATGACCGTTGATGAAAAGCTCAACGAAACGCTTGAAAAGCGTCTTACCTCCAGTTTTTCTCAGGTCAGCGAGCGTCTTGAGCAGGTCTACCGTTCGCTCGGCGAAGTACACAGCCTTGCAAGCGGTGTGGGCGACCTCAAACGTATGCTCAGCAATGTCAAAACCCGCGGCGTCTGGGGCGAGATTCAGCTTGGCGCCCTTCTGGAACAGGCTTTAACCGAAAGTCAGTACGATGTAAACGTCGCTGTTGTACCCGGCTCAAGCGAGCGCGTAGAATTTGCCGTAAGACTTCCCGGAAGAGATGGCTCCGAACGCCCTGTCTATCTGCCGATTGACAGTAAATTCCCGCAGGAGGATTACGCACGACTGGCGGAGGCATCCCAAAGCGGAGACGTTGCCGCCGTTGATGCAGCGCAAAAAGCGCTTCTGTCCGCTATCAAAACCGAAGCAAAACGCATTGGCAAATACATCGCTCCGCCCTACACGACTGATTTTGCAGTCATGTTCCTGCCTTTGGAAGGCTTGTATGCCGAAGTTGTCAAGCACTCTGAATTGGTTGAGGCGCTGCAGCGTGAACACCGCGTGCTGATTTCCGGGCCCAGCACATTGCTTGCTCTGCTCAACAGCTTGCAGATGGGCTTCCGTACGCTTGCGATCGAGCAGCGTTCGGCTGAGGTGTGGAAACTGCTTGGTGCCGTCAAAACCGATTTCGGTAGTTTCGGCGTTCTGCTGAAAAAGACGCAGGATAAGCTGCTGCAGGCATCCGACAGCATTGAAACGGCCTTTGCCAAAACACGGAGCATCGAACGCAGACTGCGCAAAGTGGAAGCAATCGAAACGCCCGAAGCGGAAAAACTGCTTGAAGATGAATAAAATAGAACGCCTTTCCCTCATCGCGGGAAAGGCGTTTGATTTTTGTTACTCTTCCAGAGGCTTTTTCACATGAGGACACTCAAGCTCGGGAATGCGATAAATAGGAGCAGCCCACTTAACAGCATTCTTGATTACCTTGAGAATCTCGGGATGATGATAGGTCGGCACGGTTTCGTGACCGGGCTGGAAGTAGAACACCTTGCCGTTTTCCTTACGGAAGCAGCAGCCGGCGCGGAATACTTCGCCGCCTTCGTAGCCGCCGATAAAGACCAGTTCGTCAGGCTCGGGAATGCCGAAAGGCTCGCCGTACGTTTCCTCTGCATCCAGCTTGATAAAACGGCCAATTCCCTGAGCAATGGGATGCGCAGGATTGCAGACCCAAACCAGCTCGTAATCGCCGTTCTCACGCCAAGTGAGGTTGCAGGAAGTACCCATCAGGAGACGGAAGGGCTTAGAATGGTGGCCGGAATGCAGGAAAATAGCACCCATGCCGCGCAGTACAGCCTGCTGTACATTCTGAGCGACTTCGTCAGGTACGCGCTGATGAGCAACGTGGCCCCACCAAATCAAAACATCAGTTTCTTCCAGAACTTCTCTGCTCAGACCTTCGGGAAGATCATCCACGCAAACCGTTCTTACCGTGATTTCGTCATCTTGCAGATAATTTTTCAGCGCACCGTGAATGCCTTCGGGATAAATAGCTCTTACAGCTTCATCCGTTTTCTCGTGAACATACTCGTTGTAAATGGTAACACGAATCATGATAATACCCTCCTTATGCTGATACCACTTGGCGATTTTCCTGTATAATGAATCCGACACTCTGCCGTACCAAAAGCAAATATTCTGCTTTCAGCCCGACTAATCTTGCAGATAGTATACTGCATTTTCGGCAAACTTGCAACGCGTATAAAACACGCAAACCCCACCGAATTTCTCGGTGGGGTTTGATATACACAATCAGAACAGACCGGTGATCTTGCCGTTTTCGTCAACGTCGATCTTTTCGGCAGCGGGTACTTTGGGCAGACCGGGCATGGTCATGATATCGCCGGTCAGAGCCACGATAAAGCCGGCACCGGCGGAAACCTTAAGGTTGCGCACGGTGACAGTAAAGTTCTCGGGCGCGCCCAGCAGAGACTGGTCGTCAGAGAAGGAGTACTGAGTCTTCGCCATACAGATGGGCATGGAGGCAAAGCCAAGCTCGGTCAGCTGCTGGGCCTGCTTTTTGGCGTTGGGAGTCAAAATGACTTCCTTGCCGCGGTAAACCTTGGTAACGATAGCGTTCAGCTTTTCTTCGATGGAAAGGTCATCCTCGTAAGCGAAGCGGAAGTTATCGGCAGTTTCGTTTTCGCACAGACGTACGACTTCCTCAGCCAGCTCTACGCCGCCGTCGCCGCCCTTGCCCCACACTTCGGACAGGGCAACGTTGACACCAAGTTCTTTGCACTTGGTGCGGATGAGTTCAAGTTCGGCCTCGGTATCGGCAGGGAAACGGTTGATAGCAACAACGCAGGGCAGACCAAAGACATTGGTAACGTTCTCAACGTGACGCAGCAGGTTGGGAAGGCCCTTTTCGAGCGCAGCAAGGTTCTCGTTGTTAAGCTCAGCCTTGGGCACGCCGCCGTGATGCTTGAGCGCACGCACGGTAGCAACAACGACTACAGCAGCAGGAGCAATACCGGCCTTGCGGCACTTGATATCAAGGAACTTTTCAGCACCGAGGTCAGCACCGAAACCGGCTTCGGTTACGCAATACTCGCCCAGCTTCATAGCCATACGGGTAGCCATCACAGAGTTGCAGCCGTGAGCGATATTGGCGAAGGGACCGCCATGGATGAAAGCGGGAGTGCCTTCCAGAGTCTGAACAAGGTTGGGCTTGAGGGCATCCTTAAGGAGGGCAGTCATAGCGCCGGCAGCCTTCAGGTCGGCAGCGGTCACAGGCTTGTCATCATAGGTATAGCCCACGATCAGCTGGCTGATTTTCTGCTTCAGGTCGGAAATGCTGCTGGAGAGGCAAAGCACAGCCATAATCTCGCTGGCTACAGTGATGTCGAAGCCGTCTTCACGGGGTACGCCCTGCAGGCGACCGCCGAGGCCGTTGACGATATTGCGCAGCTGACGGTCGTTCATATCCACGCAGCGCTTCCAGGTGATTTTCTTTACGTCGATGCCCAGCGCATTGCCCTGCTGAATGTGGTTGTCAAGCATGGCAGCCAGCAGGTTGTTTGCAGCGCCGATGGCATGGAAGTCACCGGTAAAGTGCAGGTTGATATCCTCCATGGGAACAACCTGAGCATAGCCGCCGCCGGCAGCGCCGCCCTTGATGCCAAACACAGGACCCAGAGAAGGCTCGCGCAGTGCAAGAACAGCCTTTTTGCCGATTTTGCGCAGGCCGTCAGCCAGACCAACAGAGGTGGTCGTCTTGCCTTCACCGGCGGGAGTGGGAGAAATAGCCGTAACGAGAATCAGCTTGCCGTCAGGCTGTTGACTTTCATTCAGAAGCTTGTAATCAACCTTCGCTTTGTAATTGCCGTACAGTTCAAGATACTGATCATCCACGCCTGCAACAGCGGCAATTTCGCGAATGTTTTTCATTTCGCAGCTTTGCGCGATCTCGATATCGGTTTTGAACTCCATTTTCAGGACTCCCCTCTCGTATTTTGGATTTAAAAAGGCGCACCGAAAATACGGTGCGCCCAGACGGTCGGCTTAAACGCTTCTCGCGCCGCGATACTCCACGTGGTAAACGCCACTTCCGTCAGTCGTATCGCATGCATGGTCTGTACACACCACGCGATATTAGAATATCATGCAAAAAAGTTTACGTCAAGGGTTTTCAACTGTTTTAAGCCTCTACATAAGAAACCAGTTCATCAAGCGATTTGCGTTTCTTGCTGCGCAGTTTATCCTCAGCGGCAGGATAGCCCAAAGTGATGACCAAACGAACAGGATGTTCCAGATGACAGATCTCGCGAATGGCAGTATCGTTAAACCAGCCGAGAATACAAGTCCCCAACCCCTGTGCTGCAGCTTCTGCAGTAAGATATGCCGCGGCAATGCCGATATCAATGGAGCGATAGTCGTTGTGCTTGATTTTGGCTCCGAAAGCAGCGGTAGCAACGTACTCTTTTTCGGACAAAACGATCATCACAGGCGCCTGGTCGGCAAACGCATTCAAGCCTACGCCTTTGGTCGCTGCGGCTACATTTTTAGCGGCTTCGCCCGTACAGACCGTAAAATGATACGGCTGTCCGTTGCAGGCGGAGGGCGCAAGCTGTCCGGCAGCAAGAACAGCATCCAGTTTTTCTTTTTCTACCATGCGGGTAGAATCATATTTTCTGCAGGATTGTCTGTTTTGAGCGATTTCGGTAAAGTTCATCAAATCACCTTTCCAATTGTGTGATAATGCGCGTAACAACGATATGTATAGTTCTTCAAAACCGTTTCTGTATCCTTCCTGCGTGAATTTGACATTTTATGCTGTTAAAAAGACAAATGTGAAAAAGAGTATCACGTTTTTCTTTGACAGGCGGCAGTTATCTTTCTTATAATTTCAATTGAAGAATCCATCAAAGGAGCGGCTGCTATGGAGTTTCATGAAAAATTGCAGCAACTGCGGAAAAAATATCATCTTACGCAAGAGCAGCTTGCTGCTGAGCTGTTTGTTTCAAGAACGGCGGTTTCAAAATGGGAAAGCGGACGAGGATTTCCAAATCTGGAAACCTTGAAAACCATTTCCAAACGATTTGAAGTTTCCATTGATTGGCTGCTTTCCAATGAAGAACTGATAGACATTGCAGAAAAAGAAAATAACGAAAACGTCAATAAAATTGCTGACTTGGTTTGGGGAATGCTTGACGCATCCACTTTGATTTTGCTGTTTTTGCCCCTTTTTGGTCAGCGTGAAGGTGATTTCTTCCGTGGCGTAACGCTGTTTCAGCTTGAAAACTTCAATCATTTTCTGCATCTTTTCTACTTTATCACGTTGTCACTTTTGTCTTTGATTGGTACAGCAGAACTTCTGATGATTCGATTTTACAACGAAAAATACCCTTCGTATTTGCGGATGATTTCTCTGTGTGTGCATATTGTTTCGATTTTGTTGTTTGCTATTTCATCTCAGCCTTATGCTACCGCTTTTCTGTTTTTGCTCTTTACAATGAAATGTATCATCAAAATGAAGCATACCTCAAAGCCTTGAAGAAAACGCCTGTGATACCAAAAGTATCGCAGGCGTTTCTGTGATGTTTCAAGACGTTTCTTGAAACCAATTACGCAAATACCGAAAATATAGATGCAGCCACAAACTGCGCATATTTCCAATCAAGAAAGGACGTTCACAATGAAGAGGAAACACTCGCGTACTAAACTAAGCGCTCTGACACTGCTAACCGCTTTTGTCGTTTTTACCGTTTTGCTCAAAACGGTCGATGTACAACCGATTGGACCTGAAAACACCAAAGTTGGCTTTGCTGTTATCAACCAAGCTGTTTTACAGAAAATCGGTGTGCATACGAATTGGTATACCATTACAGATTGGCTTGGTATATTGCCGATTTTATTTGCCTTGTATTTTGCAGCAATTGGCCTGTATCAAATAATCAGCCAAAGAAGTATTCGTAAAGTCGATTCCGAAATATTGATCCTCGGTCTTTTCTACGTAACACTCATTGCAGTTTATCTCTTCTTTGAGAAGTTCATCATCAACCATCGCCCCGTCATGATCAGTAAAGTTCCGGAAGCATCCTATCCTTCTTCGCACACGATGATCACCCTATGCATCATGGCAACGGGCGCAAAGCAGATGCGTATTCTGTATCCGCTTAGAAAGAAATTGTGCTTCTGTACAGATACAGCAGCTGTTTTGATTTCTACTATCACCATATTGGGACGCCTGTATTCGGGCGTACATTGGTTTACGGATATCGTTGGCGGTCTATTGATTTCTTCTGCACTGATTGCCTTCTACTGTGCGCTGATCGAATTTGCAGACAAAGAAAAAAGCAAGAGAAACTGATGTTTCTCTTGCTTTTTTGGTGCGATGGACGGGACTTGAACCCGTACCCTCTCGGACACGCCCCTCAAACGTGCGCGTATGCCAATTCCGCCACCATCGCATGTCGCATTCGCAACGTATTGTATTATAGCCGAAGTCCATTTGTTTGTCAACAACTAAAATCTATTTTTTGAATTTATTTTCTAAAATAACGTTTGCATGGTTGTAAAACGTTTCATACACAGTATTTCGCGGTATATAATAATCATCCATTATGAAAGGAGGCACTACAGTATGTCTTGTATTGTAGAAGTCAAAAACGGAACGCTGGAGCAGGATGAAATCAACGCTTACATTGCCCGCGCCACTGAAAAATACGGTTCCGAACCACAAAAAATCCTGATCAATGTATGCGGCGATGAAGTTGAACTGGATTATTATTTTGAGGAACGTCCTTTCCACAGAATTCGCCGCATTACGGGGTATCTGGTAGGCACGCTGGATCGTTTCAACAATGCCAAGCGCTGCGAAGAACGCGATCGCGTAAAACACTCTCTGCAATCCTGACACAGCATTGCAAACTTCTCACGAAAGGCGTATAATCTTGATAAACGGTCACTGACCGCACACAAAGGAATCCACCAGCCCTCTGCTATTTATTCAGAGGGCTTTTATGTAAGGAGCGACCAATATGCTGGATATCAAGAAAATACGTCAGAATCCTCAGGAAATTGCTGATGCTCTGAAACGTCGTGATTTTATGTTTGATGCCGCTGAACTGCTCAGCCGCGATGAACAGCGCAGACAGCTGCTTGCACAAGTAGAAGAGAAAAAAGCTGCCCGAAATGCCGCCGGCAAGAAAATGGGCGCAGCCCGTAAAAGCCCGAACAGCGAACAGGCAGTAGCAGCCATCATGGCGGAAATGCAGCAGCTCGCAGAGGATATCGAATCTCTTGACGCTCAAATTGCTAATATCGATCAGCGCATCGAACAGCAGCTTCTCATTCTGCCCAATCTCCCCCACGCTACTGTTCCTCAAACGGATACCGTTCTTTCCCAAACCATTTTTCCCAAACAATTTGTATGGGAGCCCAAAACCTGCCTTGAACTTGCAAACGACCACAAAATGTTCGTGCCCGCTGCTAACGGCATCGACACCGTTTTCTGCGGAAAAGGAACGGCTATCAGACGCGCGCTCATCAATTATCTGTTGGATAAACTTGCAAAAGCCAATTATCTTGAAACAGACATCAGCAGCGCTGAGTTTACAGAGTCTGCGTATGTGCTTGCCGGCCTCTGTCAAGATAAAATTTTCCTTACCGACGAACTGCCTGTGGGCAATGCTGCTTATCTCCCCTGCTCAGTTAACAATCAAGGCGTAAAAACATCATCAGTAGAGTTGTTGAAAATCACTGCTCCTCAAAGCAGTCTTGAAGAAGCCGCACAAATGGCCGAAGCTTTGCAAAAACTGTTTGAAACGCTTGAACTTCCCTGCCGAAGTGTACTTCTTAGCGCAGAGAAGCTTGATTTTGTTGCAGCCAAAACATACAGCATCGAAGTGTGGATGCCTTCGCTCAACAGCTATGTAGAAGCAGCACGTTTTTCTGCGTGCGAGGATTTTGTCGCAAGGCGCATGGGCATCCGCTGTCGCGCTGCATCCAAAGAAAAGCCTCAGCAGGCACATACGCTGAACGGACATATTGATTTGAACAAGGTTTTCGATGCATTGCTCGAAAACGGACAAAACGACGATGCAAGCGTATCGCTTCCTTCGGCAGTAAGCGCATACACGGGTTTTGAGGTTATCAAAAAGAACTTTTCACACGTTTCCACTTGACGGAAGCATGTTTTTCCTGTAAGGTACAATTAAAGGATTCCGTTATCTAAAAATTCATTTAAGGAGCTACGCTTATGAGCAAAACCATTATGGCTGTTGGCGCCCACACCGGAGATGCACAGTTGACTTGCGGTATGCTGCTTGCAAAGCACGCGATGGCCGGTGATAAAATCATTACCGTTGACCTGACCGCCGGCGAACGCGGTACTCCCGCAGGCCTTACCCCTGAACAGTTCCGTCCTCAGAACGTAGCCGCAGCTGCTGAATTTGCCAAAGGACTTGGCGGCAAGAGCATCGTATTTGACACGCCCGATGGCGAACTTTATGCCTCCCAGGAGCTTGAACTGAAGCTTGCCCGCGTCATGCGAGAGAATCAGGTAGATGCTGTTTTGTATCATTGGCCCCGCAGTATGCACAAGGACCATATCGAAGCCAGCAAGATCACCGAAAACGCTATTTTCTTTGCTTCGCTGGGCACTTATGACTTGGATGGCCTTGCTCCCGCTCCCATCCGCAGCTTTATGCACGCTGAAAACTGGGAGGATTCCGAAGGCTTTGCTCCCTACTATTACTTTGATGTAACCGAAGCTTTCCCCCTCTGGAAGGAAAACATCAAAAAGCTTTGGCTGACCGAAAACTCCCGCGATTTCAAGTATCTGCGCTATTATGAAGCGCTGTCCATCATGCGCGGCGCACTGATTCGCGTTGACCACGCAACAGCCTTTGCCATTCCCGAATACAGCAAGCGCGTCAAGAGAGACCTGCTCGTCTAAAAACCAAAAGCGTCCGTGTAACACGGACGCTTTTTTATTCGATCAAACCCATTTTTTGAAGCCTTGCTTTGATCGCGGCAAGGGTACGCTGATGAAGTTCGGCAATTTTCGCAAAAGGCATTTCGGACTCATACTCATCACGCAGCTGTGCTTCTTCCGCCTCAGTCCAATGCGAGCCTTTATTGGCTTTGCTCGGCTGAGAATCCTGATAATCAAGCATAGCATCGTTAGGTTCTTTGCCGTCACGAATCACAGAAAGAAATACCTGACCGTACTGCTCCTGTTTTGCAAGACCTACACCCGAAACGTCAAGAAAATCATCCATACTGGTGGGATGTCTCTTGACCATATCTGTCAGGGCTGCATCCGAGAAAATGGTATATGCAGGAACGCTTTTATCGGACGCGATCAACTGACGAAGCGTTTTCAGGTTTTCAAACAAAGCACGCTCCCAAGCCGTGAAACCGTCGATCTGCATCTGACGGCGATTCCTACGTTCGCCCCTTTTGGCGATACGCTCTTCACGACGCGTGGCGAAAATGTCTTCATGCGCTCTTGTGCCGCGGCTTCTTTTGCCTGTATCCACTTCAAACGGCTCGTCAAGACAAACCGAGCAGTTGTCACATTCTTCCGCTACATCCTGTTCGCCAAAATAGCGCAGAATAAACTTTCTCAAGCAGCTTTTGGACGTAGAATAATACGTCATTTGCTTCAGTTTTTCCAAATCCTGCTCGAGCACGGCTGCCCGCTGCTGCTGAGTAAGTTCGGTATTGTCTTCATTGTGTTCGATCATCCACTTGCCCGTAATCACATCCTGCCCGCTGTACATCAGCAGACATTCGGCAGGCTGACCGTCACGACCCGCGCGGCCCGCTTCCTGATAATAGCTTTCCAGATTGCGGGGCATGTTGTAATGAACAACAAAACGAACGTTCGATTTATCAATGCCCATACCGAAAGCGTTGGTCGCTACCATGATTCTGGCCTTGTCAAACTGAAAAAGGTCCTGATTGGTACGTCGCTCGTCATCGGTAAGACCGGCATGATAACGTACGGCGTTATAGCCTTCATCGCGCAAACGCAAAGTAACATCCTCAACCGTTTTTCGCGTGTTGCAGTATACAATGCCGCAGACATCATCCGTTTCGCGCAGGAATGCCAGCAGCATATTGAATTTATCGGTAGGTTTCACGCTGGTAAAACGAAGATTGGGACGGTTAAAGCCCGTTGTCAGGCAATACGGCTCCTGAAGTTTCAAAAGCTTGATAATATCGCTGCGTACCTGTCTGGTTGCCGTTGCGGTAAATGCAGCAAGCGGCGGACGTTTGGGCAGTTTTTCAACAAACTCAGCGATGCGCAAATAGCTTGGACGAAAATCATGTCCCCATTGAGATACGCAATGGGCTTCGTCAACCGCAAGAAGCGAGATATTGGCTTCCTGCGCAAAGCGAATGAAAGAAGGCATTTCCAAACGCTCGGGTGCAACATAAATCACCTTATACATCCCGATGGATGCACGGCGAATGGCTTCCTGCTGCTGCCCGGGGGTAAGGCTGGAGTTGATATAAGCAGCTGCAACACCTGATGCCTTAAGCGCCATGACCTGATCTTTCATCAATGAAATCAACGGCGAAATTACAAGTGTGATGCCCTCAGACAGGAGCGCGGGAATCTGATAGCAAATGGATTTGCCTGCACCTGTAGGCATAACGCCGAGTACGTCATAACCTTTGAGCAGTTCATCGATCAGGCCTTCCTGACCTTCGCGGAAGGAATCATGCCCAAAAATCTGCTTCAGTACACTGTACTTATCCACTGCTGTCAACTCCTTTCTACCTGTTTCAAACAAACACAGGGTACATTCTACCACGAAGTTTTTAAAAGAGAAAGAAAAAACGACAATTTGTTCATATGAAAAGAGAGCGCTTATGCGCTCTCTTTTTTGATGTATTGATCAGCAGCCGCTGATGGAAAGCTCGCCGACATCGATACTCGGACAACCGATTCCACCAAACGGGAATTCAAGGTCATTCGCGATGGACTGGGCATTCTGCAGAAGCTCATAGAAATTGCCTGCGGCAGTAATCTGCTCGATTGCCTTTTCACGCTTGCCGTTTTTCACAGTGTAACCCTTGGACAGCAGCGAGAAGTCGCCGCTGACAGGATTGGCGCCGGCGTGCAGACCGCTTACATCAGTGATAACAACGCCTTCTCCCATTTCTGCCAGAAGCTCGTCGAAAGTTTTTTCGCCGCCCTTGATATAGAAATTAGAGGGTGAAACATGCACGGCGGAGGCATAGCCTGCCTTGCTGGCGTTACCCGTTGTCTCCACACCATCCTTATGGGCGGTCTTCAGGTTGTGAAGGAAAGTTTTGAACACGCCATCTTCAACAACAACATTCTTTCTGGATGGTACGCCTTCAGCATCGAAGGGACGAGCATCCAGACCGTCAAGCAGCAGCGGGTCATCAATAATGGATACGCAATCGGCAGCAACTTTCTCACCAATGCGACCCTTCAGCAAAGACATGCCCTTCTGTGCGGTTTCGGCAGAGAAAACACCGCAGAACGTTTGAAGCAGGTCAGCCATTGCACCGCGATGAATGATGGCGCGATACTTGCCCGTAGGAATCTGCACGGCGCCCAAATGCTCAACTGCGCTCTTGGCAACATCGCTGCCGATTTCTTTTGCATCCAGCTTGTCAAAACTGCGCGCAGCCTTGCCATGGAAACCGCTTGTCACATGTCCGTTTTCTTTGGCGGTAGCCTGACCGATCATTACGCACATATCCTCGGTAAAAGAGCGGTCCATGCCGTAGGAGTTGACGATGCGAACGGTATGTCTGCCGGTGCGCACCATGTTGCGGGCGGTTTTGTCGATGCGCTCATCGTAAGCTTTCACAGCCTTTTCCATTTCGACCGCGCGTTCGATTTTAACTTCGGGATCGATTGCAGCCAATTCATCATTGGTCAGATCAAGTTCAGGCACTTCATCCTTGCCGTCATAAAGGAAAACAGGATCTGTATCCTCACTCAGTTCAGCGCTTTCCACAACGCCGCGAACAAGCTGTTCAACCGCATCATCGTCAAACGCTTCCGTGCTTGCATAGCCCATGCGTCCGTCTTTGACGCCACGGAAACCAAGACCGCGGGTAGCATTGACGTTGTAATCGGTCACATTGCCGTCTTTGACCGTTGCACTGAAACTGTCGCGTTCCACGATGTACGCTTCACAGGCTTCAACGCCCGCTTCTTTGGCGGCTGCCATCAATTTATTCAAAAATTCATTCATGTTTTTCATCTCCTTACGCGCGTCCACCGACAGTAATGGAAGATACGCGGATCATAGGCTCGCCTACGTTGGTAGGTACGCTGCCGCTGAGGCTGCCGCACATGCCCTGCGCCATCTTCATATCCTTGCCAACTCTGTCGATCTTCATCAGCACCTCAGCGCCCTTACCGATGAGGCTGGCGCCGCGCACAGGCGTGGTGATCTTGCCGTCCTTGACCAGATAACCTTCCTGTACGGCAAAGTTGAATTCGCCCGTTGCAGGATTGACGGAGCCGCCGCCCATCTTGGCAGCGTAGAGGCCATCGCCCATGGAGGAAATGATCTCTTCGTTATCATCATTGCCGGCAGCGATGTAAGTGTTGCGCATACGTGAGGTAGGCGCATAAGCGTAGCTCTGGCGGCGTCCGCTTCCGGTAGGCGCCATGCCCATACGCTTGCCGTTGAGTCTGTCGATCATGTAGTTTTTCAGCACGCCGTTTTCGATCTGAACGAGCTTATTGGTAGGCATACCTTCGTCATCCACATGCTCACTGCCCCATTCATTGGGCATGGTACCGTCGTCAATGGCAGTTACACAGGGTGCAGCGATTTGCTGACCGAGTTTGCCGCAGAATTCACTCATACCAAAGGCTACGCTGGTTGCCTCAAGGCTGTGACCGCATGCCTCGTGGAAGATTACACCGCCAAAGCCATTATCAATGGCTACGGGCATTACGCCGGAAGGACATTGCGGGGCGTGAAGCATGGTTACAGCCGTCTTGGCAGCCTTTTCGCCATAGTAAGCGGGGTCTACACGGTCAAGGAACAGTTCATAACCCATCATAGCGCCGGGATTCTCGTTGCCGGACTGATTTTCCATACCGCTGGAAGCCACAACCGTGCACGCCAGACGGGTGTACACACGGCGGTCCGTTACAAACAGGCCGTCGCTGTTGCAAATCAGCACATCCTGCTCGCTGTCCTTATAAGTGCAGACAGCCTGAGAAATTTCGCTGCTGTAACCGCGTGCAGCAGCATTGGCTGCGCGCAGAATATCAGCTTTCTGCTTCGCGGCTGTCTGCGAAGGCAGTTGAGCGAAATTGTGGATACGCTCAATTAC
The DNA here is from genome assembly GCA_045612325.1 of Candidatus Limiplasma sp. GTDB lineage: Bacteria > Bacillota > Clostridia > Christensenellales > Aristaeellaceae > Limiplasma. The sequence goes on from JAZKYW010000115.1 coordinate 18,280, forward strand.
GGGCGTATAGAAGGGCTTTGCCTTTACAAAACCTTCCTTGCGCTCGCGTACTGCCGCAGCAGCTTGCTTTGCACAGCGCAGAAGACCGTCTCTGTCGGTATCGTTGGTGTAGGTATACACGGCATTCAAGCCGACATATACGCGGATACCCGCACCGTGAATACGTCCGGAATTAACGGTTTCCAATCTGTTGTCCTGAAGAACGAGTACATTGTCGCGCCTGTCTTCCAGGAAAATCTCTGCAAAATCGCCGCCGGTCGAAAGCGCGATATTAAGCGCTTCCTGAGCCAAAATCTGATTAAGCATCGTCATACCTCCATCTCGTTATCATTTTGAAATGATCATAACAAAACCCGCCTCAAGCAGATTTGCTGCAGTGAATGTAGCCTGTTTATTGGCTGATGCAGAGCCTACGCCAAGCACACGCATGTTTCCGCCAAGCGCCGCCTGCACGCCGGCATCTGCATCCTCAACAACCATACAGTTTGCGGGAGACAGTCCCAACAGCTTTGCCGCCAGAAGAAATACCTCCGGGTCGGGCTTGCTGTTTTTGATCATATTGCCGTCCGCCACCGCATCAAAATAGTTGGCAAGCCCGATACGCTCCAGAATAATCGGCGTATTTCGGCTGGAAGAACCAACGGCAATTTTGATGCCCATTTCTTTCAGCTTCTCAAGCGTTTCCATTGCGCCGGGAAGGATATCGTCTTTCGAAAGCGAACCGATCAACTCAACATAATAACCGTTTTTGCGTGCAGCCAAGGCTGCTTTTTCATCATCGGAATATACTTTGCTCGCTTTTTCCAAAATGATGAAAAGGCTTTCCATTCTGCTGACGCCGCGAAGACGTTCGTTGATTTTACGGTCGAATGCGATCCCCTCTTCATCAGCCATGCGCTTCCAGGCAAGATAGTGACAGTCATCCGTGGATACAATAACGCCATCCAAATCAAAAATGACGCCTGAAATTTGTTCCTTCAAAGAGAAACCTCCCTTGATGTCTTTCATTAAACAAATGATGGAAAATATTATAGCACGAAACAGCTTTACCATACAACCAAGGACGGGTGTCGGTTTGGTCTTTAAATTGTATCTTTCAGTCATAGAAGCATTTTCTTTTTGCCTTAGTGTGATATGATATATCTGCCAATAAGGCAAGGAGGTTGATTGCAACATGAGAACAAACGGAATGCGAAAAAGCCTGATCGTTACGCTGTGCATTCTCGCTGCAGCACTGCTGGTAGCTTCGGGCAGTTTTTACCGCGTAGGTCAGGGTGAAGAGGCGCTCGTTATTACCCTCGGCCGTGTGACCGATACGAAAGGCCCCGGTCTTTACTGGAAGATTCCGCTGATTCAGTCCGTTATCAGCGAAAGCGTAACCACCATCCACACACGTGAATACGGCTTCAGGACTACGCAGTCGGGTTCTGCGGGTACCGCTGCCAAATATGCTGACGTTGAAGATGAAAGCGTTATGCTGACCAATGACGACAGCATCGTCTCCATTGAGGCCATCTATCAATATACCATCCGCGATGTAAAGCAGTATGCTTTTGACATTGATGACCCCGAAGGAACGCTTCAGCTTGCCTTTGAAGCGATCATCCGCCGCAACATCCAGAACCGCACGCTCGATGACGCTCTACTCAATAAGGAAGAGATCGAACAGCAGGTCCTGCCCGATTTTCAGGCATTGATCGATACTTACGAAATGGGCGTAAAGATCAACGATGTTCGTATCCAGAACATCACTGTTCCCACCGAAGTAGCCTCCGCCTATGAGGACGTCAACAACGCCAACAACGAAAAAACCAAGCGTCTTGACGAAGCGGAGAAGTACGCAAACGAAATTCTTCCCACCGCTCGTTCCAGAGCTTATCAGACCGTTCAGGAAGCGGAAGGCTACAAGGCTGAACTCATCGCTGCAGCAGAAAGTGAAGTGGCAGTTTTCAACGCCGTATACGAAAAGTACCTTTCTGCTCCCGAGGTTACCCGTACCCGTCTGCTTATTGAAACCATGGAGCGCGTGCTGCAAAACAGCGGCAGGATCATCGTTGCTGAGCCTAACAGCGAAGTGGTCAAAATCGTAAACCTCGATGAAAATACCGCAGTGAATACCGCCGCCGTTGTGGAAGGAGGCAACTGACATGTCTAATGTATATGATTTCGACCGCGAAGCACGCAAGCGCTATGTGCGTGAGCATACCCGCAAATGGCTGATCATTCTGGTCGTTCTTTTCGCTGCGCTGATTCTTCTTAGTCAAAGCGTATTTGTTGTCGGCGAAGCCGAGCAGGCTGTTGTGAGCCGATTTGGCGTCATCCGCAAGCTGGTACTTAACAGCGGCAACACTTTCCATCAGGATTACGCAGCTTTGCTTGAAGGCGAACTAACCACCGGCGGAGAAATCAAAATCGAAACCACCAGCGGTCTGCATTTCAAAATGCCTTTCATCGATACCGTTGAATCCTATTCTTCCCGCATGTATACCTATATCAGCGACAGCGAGGTCGTAAACACTGCTGAGAAAAAGCAGTATTACATCAAAACCTACGCTCAGTGGAGCATTGAAGATCCTGCGCTTTTCAGCCTTAAGCTCGGCTCCATGAACAGCGCAGAAAATCAGCTGGATAACCTGATTCACCCCGTTATCGTACAGGCGATCAACCGTCTGAGCGCTGAGGATTTCGTCAGCAACAAGGACGCTTTGAACGCTGCACTCGCTCAGGGGCTGGAAACCATCAACCGCGATATGGCCCCCCGCGGCATTGAAATCAAGGATATTCAGGTACACCGCACCATTCTTCCCTCCGCCAACATTGAGAGCACCTACGCCCGCATGAAGGCCGACCGTACCAAGGTAGCGCAGCAGCTGCGCAGCGAGGGTGAAGAATCCTACCTGAAAGCAGTTGCAAGCGCCGATTTGGAAGCCCGCGTCATTGAAGCGGAAGCTGTAAGCGAAGCAGGCGTCATTCGCGGTGAAGGTGAAGCCGCTGCGCTGGAAATCTACGCCAACGCCTACAGTGTGGATGAAGAGTTTTACGCCTACTGGCGCAGCCTGCAGGCTTTAGAAGCTGCCCTTGATGAAAACAGCACACTGATTCTTGACCAGAATCATCCTCTCTGGAAGGAATTGCTGGCTTACGCAACTTCCTTTGGCAATAATCCCTAAGGAGAACACGATGTCTGATACACCCCGTAAAACAAATGTTGCCAAACACGCCGGTATCATCCTGTTTATCACGCTCGTCTTATCGGCTTTGTATTCGCTAATTCGTATTATCGTACCTGCACAGGATGCAGCCGCCGCTGTTTTTGCCCACACCCGCAGCGACTATGTGCTGATGTTCATTCAATGCCTGCTTGGTCTTGCCGTTCTTTCTCTGCCGTCTGCGCTTGCCCGAAAATGGCAGTTTGAAGTTCCCAACTTCATCTATATCATGTATTACATCTTCCTCTACTGCGCCATTTTCCTTGGCGAAGTGATGAACTTTTATTACGTGATACCTCATTGGGATATCATCCTGCATTTCTTTTCAGGCGCTATGCTTGGCGCGCTGGGCTTTATCCTGGTAAGTCAGCTCAATGACAGCGAATATGTTCGTGTTTCGCTCTCCCCTCTTTTTGTTGCATTGTTTGCCTTCTGTTTTGCACTTACCTGCGGCGCGTTGTGGGAGATTTACGAATTCGCTTTCGATGGACTGCTTGGTTTGAACATGCAGAAATTCACAACCGCTTCCGGCGAAGTGCTCAGTGGGCACTCGGCGCTTTCCGATACTATGACAGACCTGATCGTTGACACACTGGCAGCGCTGCTTATCTCGCTGATTGGCTACGCAAAACTCAAAAACGATCAGCGCCTCTCCAAATAACTCTTTCAGCGCACACTGTCTTGAGTGTGCGCTGTTTATTTATTGCAAAAACCCTTGACCGAAAAGCTTTTTTGGAGTCTAATAGTAAGGCTTAAACTTATCATACCAAATGAAGGAGTTTTACAATGGAACTGAAACGCGTCGAAAACCTGACTCTGGACGAAGAACGTGCCCTTTACGGAAGCGACTCCGTAGTCGTTTCCAACTGCCGTTTTGACGGACCGGCTGATGGCGAGAGCGCTTTGAAAGAATGCCGCAACGTTCGTACGGAAAACTGCTTTTTCAACCTCCGCTATCCTTTCTGGCACGATGAAAACATCGAGATCGACCACTGCGAGCTGACTGAGCTTTGCCGCGCCGCGCTGTGGTATTCCAATGACATCGTCATTAAGGACAGCAAACTCCACGGTATCAAGGCTCTGCGCGAATGCAGCCGCATCCGCATGGAAAACTGCTCCGTCATTTCTCCCGAGTTCGGCTGGAATTCATCCTCTGTGACCATGAAGAACGTTGACAATGTCGGCGAATACTTTATGTTTCAGGGCAAAGACCTGCGTTTTGACGGCGTAACGCTCAAGGGCAAGTATTCTTTCCAGTACATCGAAAACTCTGTTTTTGTAAACTGCCGTTTTGATACGAAGGACGCATTCTGGCATGCCAAGAATGTAACCGTCCGCAACAGCTGGCTCAAGGGCGAGTATCTTGCCTGGTACTGCGAAAACGTAACCTTCGAAAACTGCGTGATCAGCGGCACCCAGCCTCTGTGTTACTGCAAGGGTCTCAAGCTCATCAACTGTGAAATGCAGGATTCTGACCTTGCATTTGAAAAATCCGAAGTTGAAGCTTCCATCACCGCGCCCATGCTCAGCATCAAGAATCCCCTGAGCGGACGCATCACCGTCCCTGCTGTAAACGAAATGATTTGGGACGACCCCAACGCAAAGGCAGAAGTCATCATCGGCTGATTTTTTCGGCGGGCGCAAATTGCGCCCGTTTTTTGATTGTTTTGAAACGAGCAGAAACATTGCAAACAAAGGACTTTTGTGTTACCATAAGAAAGTCAAAGATAGTCAATTCTTCTTTCCCGAAAGGAGGCATACGATGCGTCTGAGCGACTCGATAGAACAATTTATCAAAACCATGCTTTCACAGGATGAGCAGGAAGTTGAGCTGAAGCGCAACGAGCTTGCCGAGTATTTTGGCTGCGCTCCTTCGCAAATCAACTATGTACTCGCCACCCGATTCACACCCGACCACGGCTATATTATTGAAAGCCGCCGCGGCGGAGGCGGTTATATCCGTATCTTCCGCATGCAGCACGACAGCGGCAAGCAGCTTGCCTATCTGCTGAATGAACGTATCGGTGATTCGGTCACACTTTTATCCGCCACCCATTTGATTCAGCAGCTTTGCGAACGAGAAATCATCTCCCGCGAAGAAGGTGCTTTGATGCATGCCGCCGTTTCGCAACAGGCATTAAGCCTGCCGATTCCCGAAGAACTGAAAAATGCGCTTCGCGCCAAAATCCTCAAAAGCATGCTGATAGAAGCAGCGCGCAAAAAAAGCTGAAGGTGAAAGGAGACTGAATTTATGCTTTGTGAAGAATGCGGAAAAAATCAGGCAACGCTCTCCATCACCGTTACCACAGCAAGCGGCGTCACAACACGCCGCCTCTGCCCCGAGTGTGTCAAAAAGATGGAGCTGAACTTTGCAAAAGGAGATATCCAAAGTTTTCTGAGCTCTGTATTGAGCGTTTTGGGCAAGCAGAAGAAAAGTGAAGAACCTTCTGTCATGTGCACTTCCTGCGGACTTTCGTTTGCCGAATTTGAGCATACAGGACGTCTTGGTTGCGCACAATGTTATCGTGATTTCTCACATCTGCTGAAGCCTTCGCTTCAAAAAATCCACGGACGCACGCAGCATGCAGGAAGAAAACCCAAAGCCTATGTTGCCGACCCGCACCATCAGCGTCTGCTGCAGATGGAAGAATTGCGCAGAAAAATGGATGAGGCCGTTGCCGAAGAAAACTTTGAAGAAGCCGCTCGTATTCGTGATGAACTGCGCGCATTGAGCGAAACTACGGAGGTGACGCAGCAATGATGCAGACACCGCAAAGCGTCATCGTTTCCGGCCGCGTACGCCTCGCGCGCAACTACCACGACATCCCTTTTTCTACGCAGAAAAATCCCGAGAATGCTCTTTTGTGTGTTGCCCGTGCCCGTGACGGTCTAACAAAACTGGAGCGCGAATTTGAACTGTATCAGCTGAATGCAATGCCCCAAATCGAGCGTACAAAGCTTGTGGAGAAACATTTGATCAGCCGTGACCTGCTTAAAAACGCAGACAGCGGAGCTGCTTTGATCAGCAGTGACAAGCGCGTCAGCGTCATGGTCAACGAAGAAGATCATCTGCGCATACAGGCGATCGGTGACGGAACTTCGCTGCACGAAATTGCCAAAATGACTTTTGAGGCCGAGGAAGCCCTCGAAGACGTTTGCACGTTCAGCTACGATCCACAGCTTGGCTATCTCACGTCCTGCCCCACAAACACAGGTACCGGCATGCGTGCATCGCTCATGATGCATCTTCCCATGCTTACCCGCGGCAAGCAAATGGGCAGCGTCAATCAATCCATCGCCAAGCTCGGTCTCACCATTCGCGGCATCTACGGCGAAGGCAGCGAAGCACTTGGAGATCTTTATCAGGTCAGCAATCAGGTCACGCTCGGCCGCACCGAAGAAGAGATCATTGATGCCGTGACAGCTGTAGGCAAAAAGATGATGGATCTTGAGCTTGCGCTTCGTCAAAAAGCATTCAGGGAAAAAGCTGCCGAGTTTACCGATGCTCTCTGGCGCAGCTACGGTCTGCTGCGTTACGCACGCCGCATGGATGAAAAAGAATTTATGCAGCACTGGAGCAATTTGCGTCTTGGCGCATGTATGTTGCTCTTTCCCCTCTCGCTTATCACCATTGACGACTTGCTCACCGTCGCACAAAACGCCCATGCCACAAGGTATGGCGAAGAAATGGATCAAAACTTGACCACCGAGCAGTCACGCTGCGAAATCATTCGCAAAACGCTTCCGCCGGTTTAAGGAGGATACAGATGCCCATCTTTGGTCGTTTTACCCAACGCGCCCAGCGCGCAATGGCTGCAGCTCAACAAGCAGCCATTCAGCTCCGTCAGCCCTACGTGGGTACAGAGCACCTGCTCCTGGGCCTTTTGAAAGACCCGGGTACAGTTATTGAAAGCGCTTTGCCCGAAAATGTTACTTACGAAACCGTTATGGAAGAAGTTCGTAAGCATCTTGGCGAAGGCAACGCTCACGCTGCGGGCATTCTTGAACTTACGCCCCGCAGCAAAAAAATTCTGGAAGGCAGCATTCTGGAAAGCCGCCGCCTGCATCACAGTTTTGTCGGCACCGAGCACTTTTGGCTCGCCCTTCTGCGCGAAGGTGAAGGTGTTGCCGTAACACTGTTGCGCAGCATGGGTGTGGATGTTGCTGCATTGCAGACAAAAATTCTCGAAAACATCAATTCGGCTCAGCCTGAAGCGCCCGCCGCAGCACAGCCTCAGACCGCAGAAGCGCCGCAGCAGAACAACGGCAGCGTGCTGGAGAAATTCTGCCGTGACCTGACCAAAGCAGCGCAGGACGGAGAACTTGATCCCGTAATCGGCCGCACCAACGAAATCGAGCGCATTATGCAGATCATGAGCAGGCGTACCAAAAACAATCCTGTGCTGATCGGCGAACCCGGCGTAGGCAAAAGCGCTGTTGTGGAAGGTCTTGCTCAATTGATCGTTTCCGGCAAAGTACCCGAAACACTCAGCGGCAAGAAGATCATGTCCCTTGATTTGGGCAGCATGATCGCAGGCAGCAAATTCCGAGGTGAATTTGAAGAACGCCTGAAAGATACGATCAAGGAAGTTCAAAAGCAAGGCAACATCATTTTGTTTATCGATGAATTCCACACTCTGATCGGAGCAGGCAAAGCCGAAGGCAGCATGGATGCCGCAAACATCCTCAAGCCCGCCCTTGCCCGCGGCGAACTGCAGTGCATCGGCGCTACAACGTTGGATGAGTACCGCAAAAACATCGAAAAAGATGCCGCGCTCGAGCGCCGTTTCCAGCCCGTTAAAGTAGGCGAACCTACCACCGAAGAAGCGCTTGCCATTCTGAAAGGCCTGCGCGATAAATACGAAGCCCATCACAAAGTCAAAATCACGGATTCTGCACTTGAAGCCGCTGTCAGTTTTTCCGACCGCTATATCAGCGACCGATTCCTGCCCGATAAAGCCATCGACCTGATGGATGAAGCCGCATCCCGCGTTCGTCTCAACAGCTTTACCGCGCCGCCTGATGTAAAAGAGCAGGAAGAGCGACTCAAGTCACTTCAAAACGAGAAAAAAGAAGCAATTGCACATCAGGATTTTGAATGTGCTGCCCGTCTCCGCGATGAAGAGCGCAATCTGCGCGAGGAAATCGCAGCGAAGAGAGCTGAATGGGAACAGCGTAAAACTGTCAGTCACGAAGTTGTTACCGATGAAGACATCGCCCAAATCGTAGCAAGCTGGACAGGTATGCCTGTCAAGAAAATGACCGAAGACGAAAGCCTGCGTCTGCTTCATATGGAAGAGCTGCTTCATAAGCGTGTAGTGGGTCAGGAAGAGGCCATCAGCGCCGTCAGCAGAGCACTCAGAAGAGCCCGCGCAGGTTTGCAGGACCCCAAGCGTCCCATTGGTTCCTTCATCTTCCTCGGTCCCACAGGCGTAGGCAAAACCGAACTTTGCCGTGCTCTGGGCGAAGTTATGTTTGATGATGAAAACGCCGTGATTCGCATCGACATGAGCGAATACATGGAAAAACACAGCATCAGCCGTCTTGTCGGCAGCCCTCCCGGCTACGTTGGCTACGAAGAAGGCGGTCAACTCACGCAGAAGGTTCGCAACAAACCTTACAGCGTTGTTCTGTTTGACGAAATCGAGAAAGCACATCCTGATGTTTTCAATATCCTGCTGCAAATTCTCGATGACGGGCGCCTGACCGACAGCACAGGCCGTGTGGTCAACTTCAAAAACACCATCATCGTCATGACTTCCAACGCAGGCGCTCGCAGCGTCAACACCAAACGCTCTATGGGCTTTGGCGGCAGCGTCGAAACAACAAGAGACTACGAAGCCATGAAAGAGCGTGTGATGGCGGAAGTCAAGGATATCTTCCGTCCCGAATTCATCAACCGAATCGATGACCTCATTGTATTCCATGCGCTTGAACCGCAGGACATTGAGAAAATCACAGCATTGATGCTTGCGGGCGTTGCAAAACGTCTTACCGAACGAGGTATGGCGCTTACCTATGATGACGAAGTTGTCAAATTGCTTGCGACCGCCGGCTATGACGCCAATTACGGCGCGCGTCCTCTGCGCAGAACGATCCAGCGCAGTGTGGAAGATGCCCTGAGCGAAGAAATCATTGCCGGAAAGATCGCATTGGGTGATTCTGTTGAACTGTATGTGGAGGATTCCAAAATCGCTTTCCGAAAGAAGCAAAACACAAATCCCGAAGCCGTAAGTCAACTGAATGTTTGAACTAACAAATTTCTCCGCCTGCACCTGCCGGGCGGAGAAATTTAATGTTTGTGAAAAAGTAAATCAACTATTGTATATTGATAATTCGTCGGTTCATGCTATAATAAAGTGTATGTCTTTGTATAGGCAGTGTTTGCTGTATACAAAAGACCAGTGACTGTTCTCAAGCGTCGTAAGACGCAAAAACGAAGGAGGAATCCCCGTTATGAGCAAAAAGTATTTCCGCGATCTGGTGCCGTTGGTAGCCATTTGCCTTGTTGCAGCCCTTCTGCTGGCTGTATTCAACATGATTACCGCCGGCCCCATCGCCGCAAATGCCGACCGTGCCGCGCAGGAGACTCGTTCTCGTCTGCTGCAGGCCGCCGTTACTTTCGAGGCTGTTGAACTGGAAGAAGGCAGCGCCATGGACAGCTGCTACGAAGGTTTTGACGCCAACGGCGAAAGCGTCGGCTACGTTGTAGAGACCACTGTTGGCGGCTACGCCGGTGAAATCGTTGTTACCGTTGGCGTAGACTCCGAAAATGTCATCACCGGCATCAGCGTCGGCGGCGACAACTTCAGCGAGACTGCCGGCCTCGGCGCAAAAGCCAAGGAGGCTTCTTTCACCGACCAGTTCATCGGCGAGTCTGTGCCTCTGAGTCTGGCCAAGGGTACCACCGGCCTGCAGGATGGCGTGATCGATGCTATCGCCGGCGCTACCATTACTTCTACCGCCGTTAACGGCGGCGTCAACTCTGCCGGTAAGTTCATCATGGACATGAGCGGCGAAGGCGGCTCCCCCAACACCGCCAGCGTACAGGGCTTTGCCGGTCCCGTTGCTGTTACTCTGTCTCTGGATGATGCCGGTGCTATCACCGAGATCACCATCGGCGACGCTTTCTTCAACGAGACCGTTGGCTTCGGTGCTGCTGCTCTGGAGGAAAGCTTCCAGGCTCAGTTCATCGGCAAGGTTCCCCCGCTCACTCTGAGTGATATCGACGCCATTTCCGGTGCTACCATCACCTCCAACGCTGTTGTTAACGCCATCAACCAGGTACAGGCTCAGCTGAGCGGTGCTGCTCCCGTTGCTGCCCCCGCTGAGAAAATCGCTCCTGTTCCCGCCGCTGGCGAGAATGCCAAGAAGGCCTCTGCTCAGGGCTTCGCCGGCCCCGTTGCCGTTGCTGTTGACCTTGATGAAAACGGTGCCATCACCGCTATCACCATCGGTGATGAAAGCTTTGCTGAGACTCCCGGTTTCGGTGCTAAGGCTCAGGAAGACGCTTTCAAGGCTCAGTTCATCGGCAAGACCCTGCCTATCAGCGCCGGCGATGTTGACGCTATCGTAGGCGCCACCATCACCACCAATGCTGTTATCGATGCTCTGAACGCTACCACCGGCGAAGCCGCTCCCGTTGAGGAAGTTGTTGCTGTTGTCGCCGCCAGCGAAAACGCTATGAAGGCTTCTGCTCAGGGCTTTGCCGGCCCCGTTGC